>DAITAE010000412.1:0-4544 GCA_036824445.1 Streptosporangiaceae bacterium
GTGCCCGGCAGCAGGCCGCTGCCCTCGTCGCCGTTGGGGGAGACCAGGGTCATCGTCAGCGAGACAGCGCCGTGACCGCGTGTCGTGGTCGGGTTTTGCCAGACGCGGTTACCCCAGCCGACGAACCCGCCGTGCAGGGTGTTGGGCCCGTTGTTGACCGGCAGTGTGTACGTCGTCCCGTTGAGCTTGAACGAGGCGCCCCCGATCCGGTTGGCGTACCGGCCGATGGTCTCCCCGAAGTACGGGCCGCCGAAGTTCGGCGATGTCGGCGGCGGGCTGTCCAGGTCGACGTATTCCTTCAGCGTCTTAAAGCCGAGCGCGACGTTCTTGATGTGGCCATGCCGGTCCGGGACCTTGATCGACTGCACCGTGGCGCCGTAGGTCATGATCCGCACCTGCATGCAATGGCGGTTGGTGATGGTGTAGCGCCATACCGTCTGATTGCCGCCGTACGGCCCCGAGTTCGCGGTGCCGAAGTTGTCCCGAGTGACGGAGGCGTTGCAGTGCGGTCCCCCCGACGCCGCGGGTGACGCGGCTGCGCTGCTCGCCGCGACCAGTCCTGCCGTGCCGAGCGCGAGAACCGAGGCCATGCCGGCACGCAGCGCGTACCAGCCTGGTCTGTGCTTTACCCGCATACCCATCTCTCCTGCCTCTCCTGACGGATGTCAGTCCCCTTGGAATGCGAAACCGCCAATTCCACAAGCATTGTGCCGTTACCGGGGCATGACGTCTCCCCCCTGAGCCAAAAAACAACAAATTCCAACGGAAAATCTCACACAGCAGCCCGTACCACGCAGATGTCAAAATTGGGCGTATATCGGTAAATGGGGAAGAAAACGGGCATGACTGCGGGCCGCCCGGCGCAGGCCGGCCCAAGATCCGACCGGCGTCCCCGACCGGGTCCCGGCGCGACAGTGTCCGGGTCCGGCCGCGCCCGCACGGCCGGCTCGCGGCGGCCGGAAGCCGGTGGCCCCGTTCCGCCCCGCTGTCGGCACCGGCCACTAGACTTCCGTCGTGATGACCAAGCCAGCTGAGACCCCAGCTGCGGGCGAGCAGCGGGGCCGGCTGCTTCTGCTGGACGGCCACTCCCTGGCCTACCGGGCGTTCTTCGCGCTGCCGGTGGAGAACTTCTCCACCACCACCGGCCAGCCGACCAACGCCGTCTACGGCTTCACCGCGATGCTCATCAATGTGCTGCGCGACGAGACGCCCACCCATGTGGCCGTCGCCTTCGACCGTGGCGAGCCGACGTTCCGGCATGAGCAGTGGGTCGAGTACAAGGCGAACCGCCGGGAGACCCCGGCCGACTTCCGCAACCAGCTGAGCCTCATCTTCGAGGTGCTCGACGCGCTCGGCATCCAACGCCTGTCGGTGCCCGGCTACGAGGCCGACGACATCATCGCCACCCTGACCACCGAGGCCGAGCAGGCCGGCTTGGACGTTCTCATCGTCACCGGCGACCGAGACGTGCTCCAGCTCGTGGACGAGCACACCACGGCGCTGATGACCCGGCGCGGCATCACCGAGATGACGCGGTTCACGCCGGAGACGGTCACCGCCAAGTACGGCCTCACCCCGACGCAGTACCCCGACTACGCCGCCCTGCGCGGCGACCCGAGCGACAACCTGCCCAGCATCCCGGGGGTCGGGGAGAAGACCGCGGCCAAGTGGGTCGCCGAGTTCGGCTCGCTGGGCGAACTGGTCGACCGGGTGGACGAGGTCAAGGGCAGGGCCGGGGACAGGCTCCGGGAGCACCTGTCCGATGTGCTGCGCAACCGCCAGCTCACCGAGCTCGCCCGCGACGTGCCGCTAGAGGTCCAGCTGACCGACCTGCGCCCCGCCCCGTGGGACCGGGAGCAGATCCACCAGCTCTTCGACACCCTTCAGTTCCGCGTGCTGCGCGATCGCCTTTACTCCACGCTGCCTAACGGAATCGCCGGGGCGTCCGCCGCGCCCGGCCCCGGCGACGCAGCGGGCGAGGCGTTCGATGTGGAGATCACGCTGCCCGGGCCCGAGGAGGTGGCCAGCTGGCTCGCCGAGCACGCGGCGGGCGAGGGCAGGACCGGCGTGGCGGTCAGCGGCACCTGGGGCAGGGGCACCGGGAACCTGATCGGGCTGGCCGTGGCCACCCCCGACGGGGCCGGCGCCTACCTCGACCCGGCAACGCTGACCGAGGACGACGAGCGGGCGCTGGCGGACTGGCTGGCCGATCCCGGCAAGGCCAAGGCGATGAACGACGCCAAGGGCCCGATCCATGCCCTGGCCGCCCGTGGCTTCGAGTTCGCCGGGCTCACCACCGACACCGCGCTCGCCGCCTATCTCGCCCTGCCCGGCCAGCGCTCCTTCGACCTGGCCGACCTGACCCTGCGCTACCTGGGCAAGGAGCTGAAGGCCAGGGACGAGGCCGCCACCGGGCAGCTCGCGCTCGACCTTTCCGGCGGGGAAGAAGGCGAGGACGATGGCGAGACGCAGGTCGCGACCACCCTGGTGCTGGAGGCCCGCGCCACGGCGGAGCTCGGGGCCGCGCTCGACCAGGACCTTGAGAAGCGGGGGGCCACCAGGCTGCTGCACGAGGTGGAGCTGCCGCTGATCGGCGTGCTGGCCGCGATGGAGCGCGTGGGGATCGCCGCCGACACCGAGCATTTCGCGGCGATGTCGGCGAGCCTCGGCGGCGAGGTGAAGTCGGCCGAGCAGTCCGCCTACCAGGTCGTGGGCCGGGAGTTCAACCTGGGCTCGCCCAAGCAGCTGCAGGAGGTCCTCTTCAATGAGCTGGGCCTGCCCAAGACCAAGCGGATCAAGACCGGGTACACGACCGACTCCGAGGCGCTGACCGGGCTGCTCGCCCAGACCGAGCACCCGGTGCTGGTGTACCTGCTGCGGCACCGGGATGTCGCCAGGCTCAAGAGCATCGTGGACTCGCTGATCCCGATGGCCGGCGAGGACGGCCGCATCCACACCACCTACAACCAGATGATCGCCGCCACCGGCCGGCTGTCCTCGACCGATCCCAACCTGCAGAACATCCCGATCCGGACCGAGGAGGGACGGCGGATCCGGCAGGGCTTCGTGGTCGGCGACGGATACGAGTGCCTGCTCACCGCCGACTACAGCCAGATCGAGCTGCGCATCATGGCCGACCTGTCGGACGATGCGGCGCTCAAGGAGGCGTTCGGCTCCGGGCACGACTTCCACGCCGAGACGGCCTCCCGCGTCTTCGGCCTCCCCCCTGCCGACGTCACCGTCGAGCTGCGCAGCAAGATCAAGGCGATGAACTACGGGCTCGCCTACGGCCTGTCCGCCTACGGCCTGTCCCAGCAGCTGAGCATCACCCCGGACGAGGCGCGCGGGCTGATGGAGGGGTACTTCGAGCAGTTCGGCGGGGTACGCGACTACCTCTACGAGGTGGTGGCCCAGGCCCGCAAGGACGGCTACACCCAGACAATCCTCGGCCGCCGCCGCTACCTGCCCGACCTGACGTCCGACAACCGGCAGCGCAGGGAGATGGCCGAGCGGATGGCGCTCAACGCGCCGATCCAGGGCTCGGCCGCAGACATCATCAAGGTGGCCATGCTCGGGGTGGACCGTGCGCTCCGTGCCCAGGGCCTGGTATCGCGGATGCTGCTCCAGGTACACGACGAACTCGTCTTCGAGGTCGCCCCGGGCGAGTTCGAAGCCCTGAAGACGCTGGCAACTGAGGCCATGTGCGGGGCGTTCGAGCTCACCGTCCCGCTCGCCGTGTCCTTTGGCACGGGCCGCACCTGGGAGGATGCGGGGCACTGAGGGGGTCGTTTGGGGGGCGCGGGCGAGGGCACCGCGTCCTGCGCTTCGGCCTTCGGCCTCTTATACGCTCCGGACGCGGCACCCTCGCCCGCGCTGGGTGCACCCCCGCAGGTGCCGGGCCGCTGGGGTAGCACGAGGTCATTTGGGGGCTTGGGGTCGCCTGGCGCGGGCCGGTCTGGCTAACCCGGCGGGGGCGGTGGGAGGTCACAGGTTGGTGGCTTCAATTGACCCACCTCGCCCGCTCTCATATTCTGAACGCTGCGCTGTGTTCAGGTGCAGTTCGCCATGGCCAGGCACAGCCGCGGGTGGCCGCTGAGGCAAACCGTGGTTTGGTCAGGTCGGCCAGGCAAGTCCAATAGACCTGTGGGCCCGTGTGGCGGGCTTGGCCGTGCACGCGCGCCCATAACATCTACATCTGTCCGCCGGAGCCAACCCACACATGACGAGTAGCACTGAGGCCAACCCGACCCCCAAGGTAGCGGTCAACGACATCGGGTCCGAGGAGGCCTTCCTCGCCGCGATCGACGAGACCATCAAATACTTCAACGACGGCGACATCGTCGAGGGAACCGTCGTTAAGGTCGATCGAGACGAAGTCTTGCTCGACATCGGATACAAGACCGAAGGGGTCATCCCCTCACGCGAGCTGTCGATCAAGCACGATGTCGACCCGCATGAAGTGGTCAAGACCGGCGAGCACATCGAGGCCCTTGTCCTGCAGAAGGAGGACAAGGAGGGCCGGCTGATCCTGTCCAAGAAGCGCG
>DAITAE010000023.1:0-17608 GCA_036824445.1 Streptosporangiaceae bacterium
CAGAGTGTCCATGACCACGTCCTGGTTGCTGCCTTCCACCCGGAACAACCGCACGTTCAGCAGCCCCATCAGCGGCAGGCCAGCCGGTGATGGCGGTGGCAGGAGCTGGGTGGCTGTAGGCCACCACGCCGCCGCCGGTGCGGTGAGGCGGCAAACCGCCAGGACGGCGGCGCGGAAGGCATCAAGCCGCTGCGCTGGAGGGAACGGCCCGCCGAACCTCTCGCCGATGGTCATGACCGCCTGGCACCGATCCAGAACCCTCCGTGCCTGCGGGAACCCCCAGGTCTGGCTGAGATCGATCCTTGCTGGATCCGACGGGTGGCCATAGCTGGCCAGCAGCATCGGCTGCCCGTCATCACCTGCCCGAACGGTACAGGACAGGGCCTTGTTCACCCCAGCCAGCAGCTGGCCCTCATCAAGGCGGGCCTCCTGCTCGTAGAGCAGTTCGACCAGCAGCGTGTCGCCGTCTACATGTGTCATCGGGTAAGCGAGACCCGTCAGCATCGCCGGGCAAGCTCACATGCGCGCGGCTTGGGTGTGATGGCGCACGTCGCACGGCTATTGCCTCAGCGACCTCAGTGGCCGCCGCCACCGCCGCCGGAACCGCCGCCACTGGAGCCGCCGGACCCGGAGCCGGATCCAGGGGCATTGCTGCCGGCGGAACTGCTGCGGGAGGGTTTGCTCTTGGCCGGGCTTGTGTCGGCGGGCTCGCCGAGGAACTCTGCGAACGGGAAAGCCCGGTGCCGCCGCGGCGGGATCAGGAAGTTCTGCCGCCGGGTGGCGGTAATGAACCGTTCCAGGCCGTTGTCGGTCGTAGCCACGTTGAACTTCCTCGCCAGATCCAGTGATGCCTGATTGCGCCGCATCGTGGCGAAGAAGTCGGCCGACGGCACGAAGACGGTGAACTCCAGCTTCGGCTGCTTGGTCCCGTCGGGAATGTCCATGCTGTCGAAACCCGGGCCGTCCATCCGCACGTGGAGTGGTCTCCCATCCGCTGTCCGGGACGACCGCTGCAGCGTGGACAGGTGACCCATCCGGTGCTCCGGCACCCCGGTCGCCTCATTGGGAAGCGTGCCGACGCCCGCCGCGCTCCTCGCCGCGTCGCCGGTGCCCTGGAAGACGTTGGGCAAGAAGGCGGGGCCACCGGCGTTGAGGAACTGGTTCTTGAAGCCCTTCGACGGCGGCGGGTCCGAGCGGAACATGTACTGGACGTGCTCGAGGAACGTCCCGTCTTCGCCCGGTTTCCCCGCTGCGTTGAGGTCGAACCACTGGTGCATGTCCAGGATGACGTGGGACAGGTGCTGCAGCGATCCGTTGTCAAGGTAGTCGCCTGGCTGGGCCGTCGTGAGATGGATCCCGTCGGCGCCGGCAAACGTGACGTCCGGCGCTGGGGCGCTCGCGTTGACCTGCTGGTCGGCGAAGCCCATCCACATCGGGGAGTTGGGATG
This sequence comes from Streptosporangiaceae bacterium, assembly GCA_036824445.1. GTDB lineage: Bacteria > Actinomycetota > Actinomycetes > Streptosporangiales > Streptosporangiaceae > UBA9676. Next base: position 1,449 of record DAITAE010000023.1, read on the forward strand.
CACGAACGGGGCGAAGACGAGATTGTTCTGGTCCGCGACAGCACGAGGCATCCCTCGCTGCGCGAACATCAGCCGGGTGCTCGTGAACGTCAGCCCACACTTCAGCCTCGGTGACGGCACCTTCTGGCCAGCCAGCATGTCGCTGCCGCCCAGGAACGCCAGTACGTCCTGAAGGTTGGCCGTGTCGTCACTGCGCAGCGTGAAGAGCAGGTCGTTCGCCTCGATCACGACCGGGACGTTGAACCTCTCCTTAGTGATGCCGGGATTGGCCGGGCTAACGTCGGTCGGCGACGGCACGGCCTCCTCCAGGACGAACCGAGTCTCGTCGGAAAGGAGGCGCGGCACCTTGGACTCGAACAGCTTGCCGGGGAACCTGTTGAAATACGGCAGCCCGTAGGCCACGAAGGTGAAGATCCCCTGCGGTGCGAATTGATAGACCTTCTCGATCCGGTCGAGGGCTTCAGCGAGCTCGTCCTGGTCCTCTTTGCTGGGCGTGGACATCAGCTGCGCCGTCGCGAAGAGCGTGAAAACGGGCGGGAACGCCACCAGTACGCCGTTCACGGTTATCGCGGGGGCGGTGAACCCGGCGAGGTTGAACTGCACGTCGGGCAGGTCCAGATCGCCGTGGGCATTCGCGAGCGACGCCGTTGCCGGGTCAGCAGCGACGCGGACCGGGGTGACCGCGAGGTTCCGCAGCGCATCGAGCCCAGCGAAGCCCGCCGCCAGCGCGCCGCCGGAGACCAGCAGCTTGCGCCGGGAGACGGTCATGATGCCGGAGCGTGGCCCGGCCCCCCGCGTGGCCCCTGAGGCCGCAGCCCCTAACGACGCGGTTCCATGCGAGCTGGCCACGTGCTTGCCGGCCTGGCGCTTCAGTCCCGAGTGGCTCTTGCCACCGGCCTGATGCTTCCCGCGGGCGCGGGTCGTCTTGCCGGCCTGATGCTTCCCGCCGGATTGGTTTGTGCCTCCAGCTTGGTGCTTCCCTGCGGCGCGGCTTGCCCCGCCGTCGTGGCGTTCGGGGTCGGACGACTCGTCCATGAGTTAGGCCTCCTGTAGCGGGGGAGCGCCACCGAGGGCCAGGATCGTGGCCCCGGGCGCGAGGAGGAGCGGGCAAGCTAAGTACCCTGCTGGCACACTAAGACCGCTAGTTACTCCTGGACAGGGACAGACTCCCCGCAGGGGGACTGGAGTCCCCTAGGGGGCTCTCCCGGCGTGGTCGCCGGCAGCAGGCCAAACGCGTCGGCGACGGTGAGCGCACCCGATCTGTTCCGCACACCCAGCTTGCGGAACAGCCGCGTCTGGACGTTCTCGACCGTCTTCGGGGCGATGCCAAGCGCCCGCGCGGTCTGCCGGATCGAGTGCCCGCTGGCAAGGGACCGGAGGATATCGGTTTCCCGTGACGTGAGGTCGGGCAGGCCCCCGGTTCCCGGAACCGGTTTGTCCCACCTGGCCTGCACCACCCCGATCAGCGGGCGCATCGGCATCGAGTCCACCACCAGGTACCCCTGCCCCACCATCCGGAACACGGACAGGAAGTGATCGTCAACCCGGTCGGCGGCGACAAGCGCGCTGGCACCGCTGGCCAGCGCCTCGGCGAGATCGGGGGAATCGAGGGGCTCGCTGTGCACGAGGACGGCCGGGATGCCCATCTCGGCGACGAGATCCCAGTTCGGCGGTGCCGGGTCCACAAGCGCCACCACAATCGGCCCGCGGTGCCACCGGGCCCAGTGCGAATCGCCGACGGGGCCGGGCCGGCGGATGAGCACAAAGGGCAGCTTGCTCCCGAGCAGTACGGTGACCACCTGATCCAGGACCGGGCCGGGCCGCCCGGCCACCACGCCGAGGACACCCGAGCCGCCCTCGGTCGTGCGCCTCCGGGGCGCGGCCACGGGGGTCTTCCGCTCCAGCATGCCGAGTGAGGCGGCCCTGGCGACGGCGTGCGCCCCGCTGCTCACCTCCAGCTTGGCGTAGACGCGGCGCTTGAGGTTCTCCACCGTGAGAGGGCTGATCCCCAGCAATGCCGCGATCTCTGTGACGCTGTGGCCGGAGCCGGTCAACACGACGATCTCGTGCTCCCGGTCCGTCAGGCCGCCACGTTCACGCCGGGCCTCTCGCGCGTGATCGCCCTTTTTCCGCCGGAGCAGCGCGAGCACGGCGACGAGACCGCGCGACTCGGGCACGAGGGAGGAAACGCCTGCCCGGCAGGCGGCAGCGACCTCCTGTTCCGACGCATCGCGGTAGGTCACGATCACATTCAGGTCCGGGAACCGGCGTACCAGGGCACTCACCCGCCCGGCCATCTCACCGAGCCGCTGGCCGGCGTCGAGGATCACAACATCGGGCCGCCGCAATTCGCACAGGGCGAGGATGCCGTCGGATTCTGCCACCCGCCCCACCACAGCCACATCCGGCCGGACGGCAAGACATGCGGCCAAGGTGTCACGGAGCAATCGCCTCGGCGACTGCACTGCCACCCGTACCGTGACGCGAGTATGCATCGCTACCATTGCTGCCAGGGGTTCCGTTATCTCCGCTCCCAGCAGTTGCTGTTTGGACCTGGAGTCTACGGCTATCACGCCACTAACGCCGGTAAATCACGTTTTAGGCTGCTAGCCGCCTTGGCGCGGAGCGGTGCCGACGTGGCCGGCCGTGGATGGCGCCGGCCCGGACGTCCAGCGGAAACGCAGCGTGCTCATGCGAAAACTCCATGCTGTCGCGCGGCGTTGATCACCGCGCGGGCGGCATCATGCCTGCCTGATCTCCGTATGGCGATCACCCCCCAGGCGCCGCCGCGTGCCACACGATCCGGAGACGGACGCAGCCAGCGTGCGCGGCTGGTCAGCGTGACGGTCGTTCGCCGCGCCGCGGTGTGCCGGAAGCGCAAAAGAGCCTCTGTTTTCGGATATTCATGGACGCAAAACGGCCACTAACACGTCTGCGTAATGATCCGCTCTCTCCGTAACCGGCTCGCCGGGAGCCAGCGGTCAGTGCCGGTCAGGCGATTCAGCAAACCGGGATTAGCCGGCAGCGCGCCATTCGGGCCCGCCTGGCCCACTATGACCCGCGGCTGGTGATCTTTTGCGCGGCAGTTCACGATGAAAAGCTGGGGACGGCCTCGCGCCATCACCCGGGCATGCCGCGGTCAGCCGGCGAACGGCATCCGCCGACCGGACGGCAGCGCGCCGCGCCGACGGCAAGCCTTGGGCGGGCACGTCCGCCACCCCTGCCACACTGATCGGTTATGTCCACGTGGATCTTTAAGGAGGCCACGCCGGGACCGGGGCTGCGGGTCGCGGTCAAGGACCTCATCGATGTGGCCGGCCTGCCCACAACGGCAGGGAGCCTGGCCGTCGCCGACCTCGCCAGGCCGGCCGCGGCCGACGCCGCGTGCCTGACCGGCCTGCGCGCCGCGATCGCCCGCGGCCAGGCATGCCTGGCCGGCAAGGTCAACCTCCATGAACTGGCCTACGGCATCAGCGGGATCAACACGGCGTTCGGGACGCCGGTCAACCCGCTCGATCCAGCCCTCGTCCCGGGCGGGTCATCCAGCGGGTCAGCGGTCGCGGTGGCCACGGGGGAGGCGGACATCGCCTATGGCTCCGACACCGGCGGGTCGATCCGGATCCCTGCCGCGTGCTGCGGAGTGGCCGGCCTGAAGACCACCTGGGGCAGAGTCCCGCTCGGCGGAGTGTGGCCGCTCGCGCCGAGCCTGGACACCGTGGGGCCGATGGCGCGGGACGTGGCCGGCCTGGTCGCCGGGATGGCACTGCTCGAGCCCGGTTTCACCGTGTCCGCCGGCCCGCCTGCCGCGGTCGGGCGGGTGATGATGGAGACCGACCCAGCCATCGCCATGGCGGTCGATGCGGCGCTCGCGGCCACCGGCTGGCAGATCTCGCCGGTTGTGCTGCGCGGGCTTGACGCCGCGATGACCGCGGCCATGACCCTGCTCGACGCCGAGGCGTGGCAGAGCGACGGCGCCCTGGCTCGGTCCTCACCCGGCAGAATCGGCCGCGATGTGCTCCGCCGGCTGCGTGAGGCCAGCGAGATCACCCCGGCCGCGCTGGGCGGGGCCCGCCGGCAGGCAGAACGGTGGCGGGCAACGCTGTCCAAACTCTGGGACCACATCGACCTGCTCGCCGCGCCCACCCTGCTGGGCTTCCCGCCCGTTCTCGACGACGCCAGGGCCCTCATCCGGCTCCGCGGGCTCACCGCCCCGGTCAACCTGGCGGGACTCCCCGCACTGGCGATGCCGGTGCCGGCCGGCGGACCCGTGCCGGCGAGCGTCCAGCTGATCGGGCCGCCCGGCGGCGAGGAGCGCCTGCTGGCCGCCGGAGCCGTCCTTGAGGAGGCGGTGCGTGGCTAGCCGGGATCCGGCGGCCGCGTCCTCATCCGTTAGGTCCGAATAAGGGAATGCTGCGCGATCGGCCGACCCGGTCAATCGGCCGGCGCGAGCAGCCGCGCGGGCTGCCTGCGGTGACGGCCCTCGACCAGGCGGACGTGATGGAGGAAGCGCCAGCTCTTGCCGGTGAGCAGGAACTCCCCGGCTCCAGCCAAGGCGGCGATCCCGTTGAGCACCGCCTGCGGATCACCCCAGTGACGCTCGCCGCCCAGGTGGGCGTCGACGATGTCCACGACCTCGCCGCTGGCCGGATCGATGCCGGCCAGGTAGGGCCTGGCCAGAATGTTGGCCCAGACCCGGCCGCCGGACCATTCCAGATCGTTGAGCCCGCCGACACGCTCACCATCGCAGCGCACCCGGACGACGCCGAGCGGTTCCAGGGTCCCCGGGTCCCGCCGCACCAGCTCGCTGCTGCCGTCGCTGGTCAGGATGTCGTCGCCGGTGCTGCAGATGCCCCAGCCCTCGCGGTTGTAGGGAACGGTCGCCAGCAGCGCCAGGGTGTCCGGGTGATAGCGCAGCGCGGTCCGCTCCTGCCAGGTGAGCTGCCAGATGGCCTCGCCTGCCCGGCAGATGCCCTCCGCGAACAGTTCGGGCGGCAGGGGTGTGCAGGCCTCCCACTCCCCCGCGCCGAGCCGGTACCTGCGCAGTGACGACTGCCCGTAGAGGCCGGTGCTCTCCCACACGGTGCCGCCATCGGTGAGCAGGCCCTGAGTAAAGCCACGCCCGGGATGGGGCAGCCGCCGCAGCACCTTCAGCCGGTGGAATCTCATGCCTAACGGCTGCGGGCGGCGGGCGCCCGCACGGCCCACCGGGCCAGGGCCGGGCGCAGGGGACGGTCGGCGTACCCGCCGTCGGTGAGCCCGGCCCGCCGCTCGAAGATGTTGCGGGAGCCGAAGTCGCCGGTCAGCACCCAGGACACGCCCGCCGCCGTGAAATACAGCGGCAGCATCACCAGGCCCGCGCACCAAGCGAACTGTGTCGCATGGCGGGCCTCGTGCGCGAGCAGCGCCTCCTCCCGGACCAGGGCGTCGCGCTCGTTGCGGGTCATGATGACATTCCCCAGGCAGAACGCGGGCGCCGGGGGCAGCGGCAGCCGGTACCGGTCTCCGATCAGCAGGCCATCACCGCCGCCGGCGAGCCGGGCCCGCCCGGCCGCCGCTACCAGGAGGCCGGCCAGGGTCGACCCGTTGACCAGGTTGACCACAAGCCGCACCCGGTAGGCGGCGCGCATCGCCGGTCAGGGCCCGAACTGGTCCGGCGCCGGCGGCGCGACCGCCGCGTCCTGCGGCACCCATACGGGACTGGGGGCGGCCGGGAGGCTCAGCGGCGCCTTGCTGTGCGAGCGGTGCGCGGCCGCCGCGCCCTGGTGGTACTCCTCGAGCCGCTGCACGAAGGCCGCGTTCCCGTACGGCCTGCCGTCCACGAGCGGGCCCTGCCGGTGCTCGAGCACCGCCAGCACGTCGTCGCCGCTGAGGGTCTTGTGCGACTCCAGCGCGTGTGCCAGGCACAGGACGTTTTCCCGGTTCTGGGTGAGGAGTTCCTCGACCCGCGCCAGCAGCCCGGTGAGGCTGTCCTCAATCCGGTCCGCCAGCGCCCGCCGCAGCTCCGCCTCGGGGTCCTGGCCCTTCTTCTTCCGCCCGCCCTGGCCGCCGCCGGGGGCCCCGACCTCCAGCCGCTTGGCGGTCGAGTACGACGACACGGTGGACCCCATGCCCCAGAAGCCCTCCATGAACGACGCCACCGTGGTGGCCGACTCCAGGTCGCCGGACACGCCGGAGGAGCTGTCCTTGTCGAAGAACATCCGCTCTCCCGCGAGGGAGGCGAGCGACACCAGGATGTCGGTCTCGTACTCGGTGCGCCAGCGGGTGAACTGGTCCTCCGGGGGGATGCTCGCGACCATCCCGAGGTAGTCGCTGCCCTTCTCGATGGTCGCGATGTCGATCTCCATGTGCTGGCGGGTGAGATAGGCGACCAGCGCATGGCAGGCCTCGTGGACCGCCACCGCGTGCCGCTCGCGCTCGATGTACTCCACGTCCTCCGGGGGGCCGAGTTCCTTGAGCTGCTTGGCGCGGATGATATCCCGCCAGGTGATGACGTCCCGCCCGTTGCGGATCGCGGTGATCAGCGCCTCGTTGACCATGTCCTTGATGGTGGCGCCGGTCGCGTACGGGGTGATGATGGCCAGCTTGTCCACCTGCTCGGGGGTCAGCTCGTGACGCACCTTGGCCAGGTACCCCTCGTAGGTCTTCACCCGGCCCGCCTTGGACGGGTAGCCGACCTTGTAGATCCGGTCTATCCGGCCGGGCCGCAGCAGCGCCTCGTCCAGGGCCTCCGGCATGTTGCTCGCCATCATGATGAGGATCCGGTACTTGGGCGGCGGCTTGGGGCGCATGCCGAAGATCCGCCGGACGTGGCGGTTGACGAAGCCGCGCGGCTTCTTCAGCCCGGACATCTCGGTGAGCAGCGCCTGGAGGGTGCCCATGCCGCCGCCGCCGCCTCCGCCGCCCATGCCCGCGCCGATGATCTGCTTGGAGCGCCGGGAGACCGGCTCGTCCTCGATGCCCGCCTGCATCTCGCGCCGCAGCAGCAGCCACTGGACGTCCCGTGACAGGTAGGAGAAGCCGTGGCAGCCCGCCTGGTGCGGCGCGGGCGTCATACCGCGGGGGAAGCCGGGGCCGCCCTGGGCCAGCGCCCCACGGTTGCCGAGCGAGTCGGCCTCGTCGAAGAAGACGATCACCCCGCCGTACCGCAGCGCGAGCCGCCGCAGCTTGCGGAACAGCCCCTTCACCTTGAGCACGCCGACGCCGAAGAACATGTTGATGAACGCGCCGGGGTCGACGAACACGTACGGCTTGCCGGTCTCCCCGGCCACCGCCTCGGCCATCAGCGTCTTGCCGGTGCCGGGCGGGCCCCACAGCAGGATGCCGCCGGGCACGTACCCGCCCCTGTCCTCGACCTGCTCCGGGTGCTCGAGGTAGAGGATGTTCTCCTTCACCCTCGCCAGCACGTGGTCCTGGCCCCAGACATCGGCGAACCGGGTCTTGATGTCGTCGGGGTAGTACACGTCGACCCCGCCGCGCGACAGGAACCAGAACAGGGCCGCGAACTGGAGGATGAGGACGAAGACGAGGACGAAGATCTGGAGCAGGAACGGAAGCGCCTTCCAGATGTAGGTCGGAGCGTGCAGCAGCGCCACGATCGGGTTCGTGTCGGTCACCTTGCCGATGACCACGGCGATCACGGCGATCCAGAACAGCCAGGTCAGCAGACGCCAGACCCGGAACCTGGTCCAGTCGGACAGCTTGGTGTGGGTGGCCCGCTCGAACCCGCCGAACACCGTGTGGGTCCAGAACCGGTGGTAGCCAGCCCAGTGCTCGCTGATGAGGAAATGGAGCTGGCGCAGCGCCTCCAGGGCTAGCAGGACAAACACCCATGAGGCGGCCCTGACCTCGATCCTGGCCGCGTCGGCGAACCCCATCAGCGGGTTGTTCGCCATCGCCGACCAGACCAGGATGAACCAGATCAGGGTGAGGAGTACCAGGAACTTCACCCGATCCCAGAACGAGAGCGGCTTGCGGGTGCTGCGGTCCTCGTCCCGCGGCCGCTCACCGGGTGGGCGCAGTCCCTCGACCGGGCCCACGGGTGCTGTAGTCATCAGTTGCTCCTGACGGTGAATGACGTCATGACCGTGTCGATGTCGTTGTGGTTCTGCTGGTAGCAGGTGGCCAGGCAGTGCAGCACCAGCAGGTAGACCTCGGTGTCGTCGGCATTGGTGAACGCGACCTGATCGAAGGTATCGGTGCTGCCGTCCGGGAACGTGTAGTTGAAGGTAACCCGCACCCCGTGCACGCCCTGCCCGGGGGTGAGCACGCTGTCGCGCAGGAGGCGGAAGCCGGTCAGCGGGAAGCCGCTGGTCTTGGCGCTCTGCCTGGTCGCCGAGGTCACCGGCAGGAAGATGTCACGCAGCTCGTTGTAGGACATCGAAGCGCTCGCGGTCGAGCTGAGCGGCTCGGTCAGCGCGAACGCGAACGGCTTCTGGGCTCCCGAGCCGAATATGTGGGAGGCCGACGGCGCCGGGCTTCCGTCGTAGCCCACGGACCACACACCGCTCGGCTGCCCGGAGCCGCCACTGCCGCCGCGCAGCGCCTTGGCGAGCGCCGCATCGCTTATCTTGTGCCAGCCGCCGGGGACCTTGAAGAAGGCGTGCCCATCGGAGTTCGCGACGTAGGTGAACTGAGGTGCTCCGCATGCGGAAACCATGACCACGATCAAGACCAGCCACAGCCCGGCGAGCCCCTTGCTCATCCACGTTCTCATGCTCGCCAAACGGCGCGACCTCCCGCTTGCCCAGTGTTCCGCCTGTAACGCGAGTATCGCTCGTGGAGACCGCACCGGGATAGTGCCCCGAGCGAACGCGCGCATGCACTTAACACGTAAGCAATCGTATGAGGGTTCCCCGGGATGGCGCTGGCCCGCCGTCCCGGCTGGCCCACTGTCCCGGCTGGCTCGCCGTCCCGGCTGGCGCCCGCCCGGCCAGTGGCGGCAGCGTCGACGCTAGCGGACGTCGCGGGGGCGGAACTGCACGCTGATCCGGGGGCCGGTGGCCCTCGTGGTCTTGGGGATGGCATGTTCCCAGGTGCGCTGGCAGCTGCCGCCCATCACCAGCAGGTCGCCGTGGCCGAGGTCGTAGCGGAGCGCGGGACCGCCGCGGCGTGGCCGCAGCAGCAGCGCCCGCGGGGCGCCGAGCGACACAATGGCCACGACCGTGTCCTGCGTCCTGCCGCGGCCCGTCGTGTCCCCATGCCAGGCGACGCTGTCCCGGCCGTCCCGGTACAGGCACAGCCCTGCCGTGCACAGCGGCTCGCCGAGCCTGGGACCGTAGTGCACGTTGAGCGCGTCCCTGGCCTCGGCCAGTGCCGGGTCGGGAAGCGGCTCACCCTCGCCGTAGAAGCACAGCAGCCGCGGGACGTCCACCATCCGGTCATACATCTGCCGCCGTTCGGCCCGCCACGGCACGGCGTGCAGCAGCCGGCCAAACAGCGCGTCGGACCCGGCCAGCCAGCCCGGCCGAACATCCACCCAGGCGCCGCGGGCAAGGTCAGTCCGGCGCACCGACTCCCCCAGCGGGCCGGGCCCAGCCTGGCCCATCAGGTCGAGCAGCGAGCCCTGGAACACACCACCTGCCATGGCATGAGTATAGAGCGTGCTCGAACTGGTATTCGAGAATAGAGCGCCGGTGGCGGCTAAATGACGTTGCGCGCGCCGCCGGACAGCCGGGTGGCCAGTTCGCTGTCTATCTGCCGCGCGCATTCGACGAGGCGGGGAAGGAACTGCTTCTCCAGCGTCCGCATCGGCACCCGCGCCGCGTGCGCGCTTGCGTTGATCGCCGCGACCACCTTGCGCGAGCCGTCGCGGATGGGGACCGCGATCGAGCGGACGCCGGCCTCAAGCTCCTGGTCCACCGCGGCCCAGCCCTGGCGGCGCACGGTCGCCAGCACCGCGCGCAGTTCCATAGGGTCAACGATGGTCTGGTCGGTGAGCTTGCGTAGCTCGGTCCGGCTCAGGTGAGCGTCGAGCTCGGCCTCGGGCATGTGGGCCAGCAGGACCCGGCCCATGGAGGTGGGATACGGCGGCAGGCGGGTGCCCACCGTGAGCGAGATCGTCATGATCCGGTTGGCGGAGGCGCGCGCCACGTACACCAGATCGTCGCCGTCGAGCACGCTGACCGAGCATGACTCGTGGAGTTGCTCCGCCAGGTCCTCAAGGTGCGGCTGGGCGATCTGGGCGACGCTGAACGAGGACAGGTAGGCGTAGCCCAGGGCGAGGACCCGCGGGCGCAGCGAGAACTGGCGCCCGGAACTGCCCACGTAGCCCAGCTCCTGCAGAGTCAGCAGGAAGCGCCGGGCGGCCGCCCTGGTGAGGCCCGTCCGCTCCGCGACCTCGGACAAGGTCAGGGACGGGTGCTCGGACGAGAAGCACCGGATCACGGCGAGGCCCCGGTCGAGCGACTGGACGAAGTCCGTGCGCCGCCCCGTGCCCTCACCCGCCCGGTGGGCAGCCCGCCCCCAGGCGCCGTCCGGCCGCTCGCCGTCGTCGCCCGGCGATCCCCCAGCTGCCATGTTCACATTGCGAACGATAGCGTGCTGCGGGCACGATCCGCCATACCGCCGCGGCGGCGTCAGACGGAGGCCGAACGGGGACGTCAGGCAGTTGGCTGCCCGGCGGCGTCAGGCGGTTGGCTGCCCGGCGGTGTCAGGCGCGGGCCGCGGGGCGCCGTCAGGCACGGAACGTGGCGGTGTCAGGCGCGGGCCGCACGGCGGCGTGCTACCTCGTGCAGCGCTATCCCGGCTGCCACCCCGGCATTGAGCGATTCAGCGGCGGCCGCCATGGGGATCTGGGCCAGCAGGTCGCAGCGCTGCGCCACCAGGCGCGACAGCCCACGCCCTTCGGACCCGACCACGAGGACCAGTGGCCCGTCTGCCACCTCCAGGTCGCCGACGCCGACCGCTCCCGCAGCGTCCAGGCCGACCACGAACAGGCCCTCTTCCTGGTAGGAGGCGAGCGCCCGGACCAGGTTCGGCGCCTGCGCGACCGGCACCCGGGCAAGCGCCCCGGCCGACGCCTTCCACGCGCCCGCCGTGACCCGCGCCGATCGCCGGGCCGGGATGAGCACGCCGTGGCCGCCGAACGCGGCGGCCGACCGGGCGATCGCACCCAGGTTGCGCGGGTCCGTGACCCCGTCGAGCGCGACGATCAGCGGCGGCTCGCCCCGCGCCGCCGCCCGCGCCGTCAAGTCGGCGGGGTGAGCGTAGTCATAGGGGGCGATGCGCAGCGCCAGGCCCTGGTGGACCGAGCCGACGGTCAGCCGGTCCAGTTCCGCCCGTCCCGCCTCGATCATCGGGATGCCAGCCTGCGCCGCCAGGGCGATCGCCTCGCGCACGCGGTCGTCGACGTCCAGCCGCGGGCCCGCGTACAGGGCGATCGCGGGAACGGCGGCGCGCAGCGCCTCCAGGACCGCGTTGCGGCCGGCGACCACCTCGGGCGCGTCACCGGCCCCTCGCTGCCCCCGCGCGCGCACGCCGGCAACCTCACCCGCTGGGGAGGTGCGCGCCCGGCCGCTGCCATCGGCACCGGCCCCGCGTGAATCACCCCGGGCTGCCGCCGCGGAGGCCCGCCGCTGTGCGGGGTGCCCGGGCCGCAGGTGCGCGGGCGGGGTGGGCCCCTTGCCTTCCAGCCGCCGCTTGCCGCGGCCGCCGGTGCCCGGGCGCGGCTTGCCGGACTTGGTGCGCCCGCCACGCGCCCCACGGCCGGAGCCTGACCGCCCTGAAGACCCCCCGCTCACCGCCGCCGCGCCTTATGCAAGAACAGGTGCCGGATCAGGCGCGCGGACCGGCGCGGGAGTCCGCTGCCTGCGCGGGCAGGGCCACGCGTCATCGTTTGAGCTCCCACCGGGGCCCGTCGGCGGTGTCCTCGATGAGCACGCCTGCCGCTCGCAGCCGGTCCCGGATCGTGTCCGCCATCGCGTAGTCCCCGCGATCCCGGGCCGCCTGCCGCTCGGCGAGCCACGCCTTCACCAGGGCGTCGACGACCTCGTGCAGGTCGTCGTCGGCGCCGCGGCTGGCCCACGGCTGGGCCAGCGGGTCGAGCCCGAGCACGCCCAGCATGGCCCGGACCGAGGCCAGCGCGGCCGCTGTCGTCTCGGCGTCGCCCACGGCCAGCGCGTTGTTGCCGTCATGCAGCTTGTCGTGGACGACCGCGAGCGCCTGGGGCACGGCCAGGTCGTCGTCCAGCGCGGCGGTGAACGCCGCCGGCAGGCCCGTCGGGGTATGCGATGCGCCCGACGGCGGCGAGGCCGGGCCTTTGGTCATGTCCGGGCCCGCCGCGAGGCCCTGGCCGCCGGTGCCCTGCGCGCCCGTGAGCTCGGCCGCCCGTGTCACGAACCCTTCGATCCCCCGGTAGGCGGCGACCGCCTCGGCCAGCGCTCCTGGCGAGTACTCCATCTGCGAGCGGTAATGCGCCTGGCCCAGGTAGTAGCGCAGCTCCACCGGCCGCACCTGGGTCACCATCGCGTCCACCAGCAGTGAGTTGCCCAGCGACTTGCTCATCTTCTCGCCCTTCACCCCGAGCAGGCCGTTGTGCATCCAGTAGTGGGCGAACTCGTCACCGGCCGCCCGGGACTGGGCCAGCTCGTTTTCGTGGTGGGGGAACAGCAGGTCCAGCCCGCCGCCGTGGATATCGAAGGCAGACCCGAGGTACTTGGTGGCCATGGCGGAGCATTCGAGGTGCCAGCCGGGCCGGCCCGGGCCCCACGGGGTCTCCCAGACCGGCTCGCCAGGCTTCGAGCCCTTCCAGAGCGCGAAGTCACGCGGGTCTCGTTTGGCATCGGCGGTGTCGGTGTCGTCGGCGGGCCGCATGTGCTCCAGGCGCTGGCCGGACAGCTCACCGTACGGCGGGTAGGAGCTGACATCGAAGTACACGTCACCACCGGCGGCGTACGCGTGACCGCGGTCGAACAGCCGGCGCATGAGCGCGATCATCTCCGGCACGTGGCCGGTCGCGCGGGGCTCGACGTCCGGCGGCAGGCAGCCGAGCGCGTCGTAGGCACGGGTGAACGCGCGCTCGTTCCGTTGCGCCACCGCCCACCACGGGACGCCCTCGTCGGCGGCGACCCGCAGGATCTTGTCCTCGATGTCGGTGACGTTCCGGCAGAACACGACCCGGTAGCCGTGTGCCTTCAGCCAGCGGACGAAGATGTCGAAGTTGACGCCGGACCGGATATGCCCGATGTGCGGCGGCGCCTGCACGGTGGCGCCACACAGGTACAACGACACCACCCCGGGCTGGATAGGGGTGAACTCGCGCACCGAGCGCGCGGCGGTGTCGTATAGCCGGAGCGTCACCCCGTAAGGCTACCGGGAGCAGCGGCCCGCCCGCTCGTCCATGATCGCCGCGTTTCCCACGCGCGCGACCTCTAACTGATCACGTTGCGGCAGGCCGGCAGGCCAGGCGGCCCAGGGCCTGGCGCTCGGGGCGCGGCACCCGGCTTGCGTGTGCTAGGTCGCGCCTTCCGCGGCGTCGGCGGCCTCCATCTCGGCAGCGCTGATCTCGACGCAGAACTCGTTGCCCTCGGGGTCGGCGAGTACGACCCAGCCAACTTCCGGCCGCCCATCGCTGACGACGCTGGCGCCGAGCCCGACCAGCCGGGCGATCTCCTCATCCTGGGTCCGGTCGGCCGGGATGACATCCAGGTGCACCCGGTTCTTGATGGTCTTGGCCTCAGGAACCTTGACGAAGTACAGCCTCGGCCGCCCCTCGCCCGGGGTCCCCACGGCGCAATCCGGATAGCCCGGCTGCGGTTCGGTGCTGACCGGCCACCCGGTGAGCCGCCCCCAGAATGTGGCCAGCGCCCGAGGATCGGCGCAGTCGAAGGTGATGTTGAGGATGGTGGAACTCACGGCGTTCTCCGCTCTGTCGCTGGCGCCCCTCGCCGGCGTCAGCGGGCAGCGGGAGGCTCGGGAATCGGATCTGGCATCGACCGAACCTCCCCTCATGCCGTCGTGGTGAGACCGTGCACGATTATGTCAGCCGGAGTTGGCTGGCGGTAACCACCGCGTCCCGTCGCATGATCAACAGCCACAGGATCAAGGTCCGTCAGTGACGGCTGCCCCGTGCCCAGCTCCATGCGTATTCGGGATCCTCGGCCCGGCGGGCGGCCGACCCGAGGTGCAGGGGCCGGAACGTGTCGATCATCACGGCGGTCTCGTCGGTCGTGGTCTTGCCCTCGGCCAGGCCGGCCACCGCCGCCTCGACCGCGCCAGGCTGCGGACCGTGGGTGAACCCAGCCGGGTGCAAGGTGATCGAGCCCACGCCTATCCCGGAGCCCTTGCGGGCGGTGTAGTCGCCTCCGACGTAAAACATCATCTCGTCCGAGTCCACGTTGTGATGGTTGTAGGGGATCGGCACCGCCTCAGGGTCGAAATCGAGCGGGCGCGGGCAGAACGAGCAGATCACGAAGTTCGGACCCTCGAAGGTCTGGTGCACCGGCGGCGGCGCATGGGTCCGCTTCAGCACCGGCTCGAAGTCGGCGATGTTGAACGCGTAGGGATACAGGCACCCGTCCCAGCCCACTACGTCGAACGGGTGATGGGCGTAGGTCAGACGGGTCAGGCCGCCACGGGTGCGGACGATGACCGGCACATCCTCCCCCTCGGCGAGCAGCGGACCCTCGGGCCCGCGCAGGTCACGCTCGCTGTAAGGGGCGTGCTCCAGGAACTGGCCGAAGGCGGACAGGTAACGCCGAGGCGGCCTGATGTGGCCACTCGCCTCGACCGTCAGCGCGCTCACGCCGGGATCGGCGGGTATCCAGCGGTGAATGGTCCCGCGTGGCACCACCACATAGTCACCGGGACCGGCGATAATCGTGCCATAGACGGACTCGAATACCGCTGACCCATGCTGGAGGTAGACGGCCTCATCGCCCACCGAATTCCGGTAAAGACCTGACGGTGCGGCGGCGGAAACAAACGATATGCGGACGTCGTCATTGGCGAACAGCAGCCCCCGGCCGAGCACCAGGTCTTCCCCGGCGGGCAGTCCGGTGGTGCGCACGTGACGCGGCAGCAGCGGATGGTTCGGCACCGTCCCGCCCTGCCCGCCGTCGTCCATACCCTCGCTCTTCACTATCGCGGTCGGGAGATGGACATGGTAAAGAAGGGAGGAATCAGACGAGAAGCCTTCCTCACCCATAAGCTCTTCTGAGTACAGCTCCCCATCGGGGCGGTGAAAACGAATATGGCGCTTGCGGGGAACTTCCCCTGTCACCCGGTAGTACGGCATATCGTCTCCCTTGACGCCAAGGCCGCGCGGGTCAACGCGCGGCTGACTGGCCGTTCACCGTTCCAGGCGTTCCCACTCCACGCGGGGGACCCGCCCGCGACCCTCCGGCGGCCCGGCGGCTGCCCGGCACGGAGAATGGGGCCCGTAGTCCCGACTATAGGCGGGCGCCAGCGGCCCGGGCGGCGCCGCAGGAAGGACAAGCACCCCTGATGAGCGACTTTTCCGCCATGCGCACGTCCCGGCCTGGTGATCCGCACCCCACGCTCCGGCTGGCCGCGCTCACGGCTGTGATCATCGGGGTGATCTTGGTGGCCGTGGCCGCCTTCCTGCTCTCCTATGAGGGCATCCACCAGATCGCGCTTCAGGCCGGCGTTTCCGCGGGACTCGCCCGGCTCTACCCGCTGATGTTCGACGCGATGCTGGTCATCGCCTGCGCCGCCACGCTGGCCCTGCGCAGCGCGGGCTGGGGAGCCAAGTGCTATGTGTGGGCGTCGCTGCTGCTTCTGATCGGCGCGGTGGCGGTTGGCGACGCCCTGCATGCCACGGGCGTCAAGCTGACCGGCGAGGCCGCCCGGGCCACGATCGCCATCATCCCCTGGGTCCTGCTCTTGATGGGCTTCGGGCTGTGGCTTGTGATGCTGCGGCACTGGCGGCGGACCCGGGCCATGGCCGCGGATGGGACCGGCGGTGGCCGGGCCGCGCTGGCCTCCGCGGGCAGCGCGGCCGGCGGTGGAGGTGCGGTCACCAGGGTGGCCGGCCGGGGCGCCGCGCCCACCCGGACGGGTGCCCCGCGTGCGGGGATCGACACCCTGGTGGAGCGGCCGGCTGGCCAGGCGCCGGGACGGTCCCCCGCCGCCGAGAGCCCGGCGGCCGAGAGCCGGGTCATCCCGGGGGATGCGCCCGGCCCGCAGCGGCGCATCTCGGCACC
>DAITAE010000413.1:0-4533 GCA_036824445.1 Streptosporangiaceae bacterium
GCTGCCCGATGGTGGCGAGCGCGATCAGGCCCACCAGCGCGGCGAAGATCGCAAGGGCGGCCGCTTGCGGCTGGATCGCCCGCTGGGTCGCCGCATGCGCGGTGGCCAGATGGACGACCTGAACGCTGCCCACCCGGTAGCGCCGGGCCAGGGCTGCTGCCTTGTCGGTGAATGCGACGGCATCGGCACCGGGCCGCAGCACCACGTAAGCGGCGCCACCGGCGGGATTGAACGACTGTGCCCGCGACGTCCGGCTGAACGCCGGGCTGAGCAGCAGCCGCGGCTCCCCGGGCTCCCCGGCGGCCGGCACGATCTCGTCGGCGAAGGTCACGATCGCCGACACCCGGAACGCCAGCCGCGCCGCGTGCGCAATGTCGGGGTTGCCGTTTCGCTGCGGGTACCCGATGAGGTGCAGGGTGCCGCCGGCACGCACGTGAGCCTTGTCCGCCAGCGGCTGGTTGATCATGACCGCGCGCGGGTCGGCCGGGTCGAGGATACGGCCAGCGCTGACCTTGACCCGGTTGATCGCCACGCCGTCGCCGCCGAACGGGCTCGCCTCGGCCACCATGCCGGAGAAGGGCGAGGCGCCCCGGACAGGCAGGGACATCTGCAGGAAGGCCGCCGCGTCCGCCGACGCCACCTCTGGAAGGCGGGCAAGGGCGCGGAAGTAGCCGTGGAACCCGGACCGCGCCGGGGTCACCAGCAGGTCCGCGGCATGGCTCTGGCGCAGGAAGCGGGGGTAGGCGGTGTCGGTGCGACGCGCACCGGCGGCAGCGGTCAGCGCGATGCCGGCGATCAGCCCGAGCAGGACGGTCAGGGCCAGCACGGCCCGCCACTGCTGCCGCAGTTCGGCGCGCAAGCGCAGCCAGACGGCTCCCATGACAGACATTCAGGGCTCACAGCCGGGCAGCGTCAAGGATGCAGGCATCACCGCCGTGGTGGTGCTGCCGCTCCCGCCAGCGGCCCTGACAGGCTATCCCCGGGCGAGTGGGTCCGAGCCCGCCGCCGGGCCCGCTCCAGGCGCCTTGCTGGGCCGCCGCCAGGCACAGGCCCCGCACGCACACGCTGCCCGGTGGTAGCAGGCACACCGGAAAAGGCCAGCCACCACCCTGGCGGGCGGGCACCTGCTGCGGCGAGCATGGGATCATGCGATACGAAAGCAGCGTCACGTCACTTTCCTGGATCCCCTCGGAAGCGGTCACCGGGGGAGCCCGGGTCGCCTTCGACTCCGGATTCACTCACTATGACGACCCCCCGCCCGCGCAGATCGATGACCTCGAGGCGCTGCGGGCGGCGGACAGGTTCCGTTTCGCCAATGTGCTGCGGGCCTGGATCGATGTTGACGGCGCTGGCGAGATCAGCGGCTGTGGCTACGGCGGGGGCGGCCACATCGGCGACACCACCATCCGGATGGGCGGCCTCCGGCACACGTTCCAGAACGCGCTGCTGCCCGACCTGCGCCGGGACCCCGAGCGCGGGGACGGGTGGGTGCGTTTCATGCAGACCGTGGGCGGCCGGACCAGCATGCCCGCCCCGCGCCGGGTGCGCCACCCGCCCTACATCCAGTGGCAGGCGCCGCTGGTGTGGACCACCTTGTCGCTCACCTTGCACGCCGACGGCACGGCGGAACGTGCCATGACGGGGGCGAGCAGGTTCCCGCGCCACTGGCTCTACGACGCCGACGGCAGGCTCACCCACAAGTCGGGCCTGACCGACTTCACGGACTGGATGCGCGTGTCATTCGGCCGCCAGACCCCCTGGGGGGATCGGGATTCGGAGGCCCTGGTCACCGCGGTGGAGAGCGCCCTGGAGCACCAGCTGTCCGTGCAGTTGATGCGCGGCGCGGCCAAGCCGAGGGTCGAGCGGCTGCCTGCGGGCGCTGTGCTGGTGCGCCAGGGCGAACCGGGCACCGACGTTTACCTGGTCCTCGACGGCGTGATCCGGGTGGAGCGGGAAGGTGAATGGCTCGCCGAGTATGGGCCGGGCGCGATGCTCGGGGAGCGCGCTCACCTGGAGGGCGGCACCCGCACCTCGACGCTGGTGGCCGTAACCGCGTGCCGGGTGGCGTCGGTGGACGCTACCCAGTTCGACCGGTCGGCCTTGACGGAACTGTCCGGGGGGCACCGGCGCGAAGACGCCGGCCGGGACTGAGGGTGCGCATACACCTGTGCGGTGTCCGCGGCTCGACCCCAGCGCCGGGCCCGGAATTCGTCCGCTACGGCGGCCACACGTCGTCTGTCGCGCTCGCCCACGACGGCTCGGCCTCGCCGACGCTCATCCTCGACGCCGGTACCGGCCTGCGGAGGGTCACCGGACTGCTCGGAGGGCAGGCCTTCACGGGCACCATCCTGCTCACCCACCTGCACTGGGACCACGTCCATGGGCTGCCCTTCTTCCGTGGCGGCGATCGCGAGGGCTCCCGGGTGACGCTGTTCCTGCCCGAGCAGGCCGGCGGCTCGGCGGCCGACGTGCTGGCCCGGGGCATGTCCCCGCCGCACTTCCCGATCGGGCCTGAAGGCCTGCGGGGGAACTGGACGTTCGGCATGATCGAGACCGGGCAGCTCAAGGCCGAAGGCTTCACGGTGGAGGCGCGGGAGGTGCCGCACAAGGGCGGCCGGACCTTCGGCTACCGCGTCAGCGACGGGCGGTCGGTGGTCACCTACATCCCCGATCACTGCCCCACAACGGCGGGGCCCGGGCCCGAGGGATGGGGTGAGTACCATCCGGCTGCCCTCGACCTCGCGGCCGGGTCGGACGCGCTGATCCATGATTCGTTCCTGCTGCCGCAGGAGGTCGCCGCCGAGGCGTTCTTCGGGCATTGCGCGGCCGACTACGCGGTTGGCCTTGGCCGGCGGGCCGGGGCCCGCCGGGTCGTGCTGGCCCACCACAAGCCGGACCGGACCGATGTGGAGCTCGACCTGCTGGGCGCGCGGCTCGCGGACGGCTTGCCGCGCCAGGCCGGGCGGGCCGGCGTCGTCGTCGCGGCCGAGGGCGGGATACTCGAACTATGAACGTGCGCCCGATGCCGCCGCGGCCGCGGATCCCCGGTGGCTAGCCCGGCGGGCATCCGGTCGCCGGAAGCGATCGTGGTCGGCGCCGGCCCGAACGGACTGGCTGCCGCGGTGACGCTGGCCCGGGCTGGGCTCGCGGTTCAGGTGATCGAGGGAGCACCCACGCCCGGCGGCGGCTGCCGCACGCAGGATCTCACGCTCCCCGGCTTCCAGCACGACGTGTGCTCGGCGGTGCACCCGCTCGCCGCCGCCTCGCCCTTCTTCCAGCGGATCGACCTGGCGGCGCTGGGGGCGACGCTCCGCACGCCGAAGGTCGCGTTCGCGCATCCCCTGGACGGCGGGCGCGCTGCGTACGTCGCCGGCTCGGTCGAGGAGACGGCCGGCGGGCTCGGCGCGGACGGGCCGTCCTACCGGCGGCTGCTCGGCCCGCTGGTCCGGGACGTTCCGCTCACGCTGCCCGAGATTCTCGCGCCGATGATGCGTTCCGTTCCCGGGCACCCGGTCGCGCTGGCCCGGTTCGGCCTGGACGGCGTCCTGCCCGCCAGCCTGCTGGCCCGCCGGTTCCGTACGGAGGAGGCACGCGGGCTGCTCGCGGGCGTGGCGGCGCACGCCATGCTCCCGCTCACCGCGCTGGCCACCGGCGGGTTCGGCCTGACCCTCATGATGATCGCGCATGCGGTGGGCTGGCCGGTGGTCGAGGGCGGCAGCGCCCGGCTCATCGACGCCCTGGTCGCCGAGCTGACGTCGCTGGGCGGCCAGGTCGAGACGGGCCGCTGGGTCCGTTCCCTGGCCGACCTGCCCCCCGCCAGGGCCGTGCTGCTCGACGTCACCCCCCGGCAGCTCGCAGCCATCGCGGGCGGATCGATCCCGGGCTGGCAGGGCCGTGCGCTGGCCCGTTTCCGCTACGGGCCGGGAGTCTGCAAGGTCGACTGGGCACTGTCGGGGCCGGTGCCGTGGGAGGCCGCGTCCTGCCGGGAGGCGGGGACGGTGCACCTGGGCGGCACGCTAGCCGAGGTGGCGCGCAGCGAGTCGGAGGTGCACGCGGGCCGGCACCAGGAGCGGCCGTACTGCCTGATCGCCCAGCCGGGCGTGGTCGACCCGACCCGGGCTCCCCTGGGGCGGCACACGCTGTGGGGGTATTGCCACGTCCCGTCGGGTTCGGACGTGGACATGTCCGGCCGGATCGAGGCGCAGATCGAGCGCTTCGCGCCGGGCTTCCGCGACCTGATCCTGGCCAAGTCGGTCCGGACGGCGGCCGCCATGGAGCGCTACAACCCGAATTACGTGGGCGGGGACATCAACAGCGGGAAGGGGACACTGCTGCAGACGTTCTTCCGGCCCACGCCGCGCTGGAACCCGTACCGGACCCCGCTGCCCGGTGTCTACCTGTGCGGGGCTTCGACCGCGCCGGGCGGCGGCGTGCACGGCATGTGCGGCGACGGGGCCGCCCGGGCGGCGCTCGCCGATCTCGGCGTCAGGGAGTCGCGGGAGCGGGGCTCCCGGTAAGTCGCGGGCGTCGTAG
>DAITAE010000414.1:0-4520 GCA_036824445.1 Streptosporangiaceae bacterium
CGACGACACCTGGGAGCTGTACCACACCGACACCGATCGCGCCGAGCTGCACGACCTCGCCGCCGAGCGCCCCGAGAAGGTGCGTGAGTTGGTGAATTTGTGGTTCGCCGAGGCGGGCGACAACGCGGCCTTCCCGCTCGATGACCGGTCCGCGGTGGAGATCATGATCACGCCGCGGCCGCAGCTGGCCTCGCCCCGCGACCGCTACGTCTACTTCCCCGGCACCGCCGAGGTCCCCGAGGCGCAGGCGGTGAACGTCCGCAACCGCTCCTACACGATTGGCGCGCTGGTGGACATCCCGTCGCCGGGCGCTGAGGGTGTGCTTTTCGCGCACGGGTCACGCTTCGGCGGCCATGCCCTGTACGTCAAGGACAACCGGCTGCACTACGTCAACAACTTCGTCGGCATGATGGAACAGAAGATCGACGCCACAGAGGACCTGCCCACCGGCGAGAACCTGATCCTGTCGGCCTCCTTCGGCAAAGACGGAGAGGACCCGCCACACGTGTCCACCGGAATCCTGTCTCTGTACCACGGGGACAAGAAGGTCGGCGAAGGCCGGATCAAGACCCAGCCCGGGCTGTTCTCGATCGCGGGCGAGGGCCTGTGCGTCGGTCGCGACAGCGGGGAACCGGTCACCGGTGACTACCCGGGCCCTCACCCGCACACCTTCACCGGCGGCACGATCAAGCGGGTCGCTGTCGACGTCAGCGGCGACCCCTATGTCGATCTCGAGCGCGAGGCCCAGGCCATGCTCGCCCGCGAGTAGCGGAGGCCCCGGCCCGGTTGGGAGGCTGGGGCATGAACTTCGCGAGCCTGGGCGCATTGGTGAACCGGGTGATCGCGTGGGCGGACGGCGTGCAGCGCCGGCATGGCGTGCTGGGATTCCCCTACGCGGTGATCAAAAAGTACGGTGACGACGACGGCGGGCGTGAGGCCGCGCTGATCACCTACTACGGTTTCCTGTCCATCTTCCCGCTGTTGCTGCTCGGGGTAGCGATCCTGTCACGGGTGCTGGCGTCGAACTCTGAGCTGCGCCAGCGGCTCATGGATGCGATCGTCCCGCCGGTGCTGCAATCCACGGTTGACCACGCGGTGACCACCTTGCCGACGTCGACCGTCCCGTTCATCGTCGGCCTGATCGGCCTGCTGTTCTCCGGAACCGGCGTCGTGTTCTCCGTGTCCCAGACGCTGAACAACGTCGCCGCCGTCCCGCGCCGTGCTCGTTTCGGGTTCTTCCCTCGCTACCTCAGGGTGTTCGCGATGCTGGCGGCGCTGCTGCTCGGGGCGGGCGCGGTCGGCGCGCTCACCGTGGCGGTCACGGCGATCCCCAACCTGGCGGGAGCGGAGCGCGTCGTGGCGGCGCTCGGGTCGGCCCTGGTCATCTTCGGAGTGCTGCTCCTCGGCGCCCGGCTGCTGCTGGCGCGGCCCGCGCCGTTCCGCGCCATCTGGCCAGGTGCCGCCTTTGGCGCCGTGGTGGTGGCGCTGGTGCTCAGCCTCGGGCCGATCCTGCTGGCGAGGCTGGTGAGCCGGGCCGGGCCGGTCTACGGCAGCTTCGCCACCGTGGCCGGCATCTTCGCCCTGCTCTACCTGGTCAGCCAGGCGCTGGTCTACTCGGCCGAGGTCGCTGCCGTCCAGTATGCCCGCCTCTGGCCGCGGGCTTTGGACGTGAACCGCCCCACGCCGGCCGACGCCCGCGCGATGGCCCTGCTCGCCCGCGAGCAGGAGCGCATCCAGGCCGCCCGGGTGGACCTCCGCCTCGCCTCCCCCGAGGCGCCCCCGGCCGGCAACAGCTCGCCGGAATCGCGCCGCCAGTAACGTCCCGGCCGGTCCGTCCTGCCCTGGTGCGGTCGTTCCCGTCCCGATACCTTGATCGGAAGGAATGGCTGCTTGGAGGGGGGCCTCGTGATGACCGGGCGTTCGCTGGCGGCTCTGGTCTAGCCGCGGAGACTTGGGCGCAAGGTCGTGGCCGACATCCCGCAGACGCGGTTTGTGCGCTCCGGTGAGGTTGACCTCGCCTACCAGATCTTCGGTGCCGGGGAGGACCTGGTCGCGATCCCCGGCCTGCCATCTCACCTCGAGGTGATGTGGGAACTTGCGGAGCAGGCCGCCTTCCTGAGCCGCCTCGCAAGCTTCCGCCACGTGATCATGTTCGACAAGCGCGGCACGGGCATGTCCGACCCCGTGCCCGGGATTCCCGCGCTGGAAGAACACGTCGACGACATCAGCACCGTCATGGACGCGGCCGGGTCGGCCCGCGCGTGCGTTGCGGGATGGGCCGACGGAGCCTTCATGGCGGCCATGTTCGCCGCTACCTACCCGGAACGGGTCTCGGCGCTCATCCTCGGCGGGCTCTGGCTCAAGGCGCTGGCCGGGCGGCCCGAGACGCTGACCCCGGACCCAGACATGGCGAAGATCCTCGCCGACGGGATCGAGTCCGGCTGGCGGCACGGCGCGCTGTCAGAGGTCCTGGCACCCTCGTACGCCAGTGACGAACGGTTCCGCTCCTGGTGGCGGCGATTCGAGGTGTACTCGGCGACTCCGGCCGCGGCGGCCGGCCTGCTGCGCTGGGCAGTCACCTTCGACCCGGCCCCGATCCTGCCCGCGATCCAGGTTCCCACGCTGGTGCTGGAGCGCGCCGTCACCTACCACGACCAGGAATCGCGGCGGCTCGCCGCCGCCCAGATCCCGAACGCCAGGTACGTTCTGCTGCCCGGCGCGGACGCCCTGCCGTACCTGGGGGACGCCGACGCGACCCTCGATGAGGTCGAGGAGTTCCTCACCGGGGCGCGCGGCACCGCGGTGTCCGACCGGAGCCTGGCCACGGTCTTGTTCACCGACATCGTCGGCTCCACGGACCGGGCCCGCCAGCTCGGCGACCTCCGGTGGCGGTACCTGCTGGAGGACCATCACGCGCACGTCCGGCGGCTCCTCAAGCGGTTCCGCGGCGTGGAGGTCGACACGGCCGGAGACGGCTTCTTCGCCACCTTCGACGGCCCGGCGCGGGCCATCCGTTGCGCATGTGCCATCCGCGATGCCGTAGCCGACCTCGGCATCGAGATCCGGGCCGGCCTGCACACGGGCGAGGTGGAGCGCAGGGGCGGGGACGTCACCGGCCTGGCGGTCCACGTGGGGGCCCGGGTCGCCGCCCTGGCCGGCGCCGGCGAGGTGCTGGTCACCAGCACCGTGCAGATGCTTGTCCTCGGCTCCGGCATCGGCTTCGCCGACCGGGGGAGCCACACGCTCAAGGGAGTCCCCGACCGGTGGCACCTGTTCGCGGTGGAGCACGCCTGACCGGCGGCCGTGCGCCCAGGTCGTGACGATCAATTTGAGAAGGCTTTACCTTAGCCGCCACGAAAGGCGGGTATGCAGGGCGGGATTCCGTAGTCGCCGAGTTGTGGTCCCGCCCAGGCGAGGACCTGGAGGTGAGCGGACATGACAAGCCCTCAGGCGGCGGCCCCGCCATCGGTCCAGAAGAGACCGGCCCGCCGGGAAGGCCTGCGGCAGGCCAACCTGGCCGTCCTGATCATCCTGATCATTCAGTTCGCCCTTGGCATCGGCGTCAACCTGTACATCACGCTGCCGGCCGTGGGCACCGCGGGGCGGAGCAGTGACCAGTTCTTCTCCAACGGCCCGCTGCTGGCCATCCACGCCGTGCTCGGCCTGCTCCTGGTCATCGGCGCCATAGCCGTGCTGGTCCGGGCGATCATCGCCAGGATCGCGACCCTGATCGTCACCTCGGTGGCGGGCCTGGCGGCGATCGTCCTCGCCGCGGTCTTCGGATCGGGCTTCACGGACAAGCTCACCGATGGCTACTCCCTGGGGATGGCGCTGGCCACCGCGGTGGCGCTGGCCTGCTATGCCATCGGCCTGTATGCCGCGCCCGGGTATCGCAGCGGTCTGTGACCGTGGACGCGGGTAGCCAGCGCCCCAGCTGGGTCCGGGCGCGGACGACCCTGGGCCGGCCCGGAAGGCTGGCCCAGGGTCGTTATCGCGGTCAGGGCTTGATACGGGGGATCTGCCCTTGTCCTTCGCCGAAGCCGAAGCCCTGGTTGGAGACGTAGAACGCCCCGTCGGGACCGACCGTCATGCCCGTCGGGGAAGGTCCGGTCCGAGACGATCGTCGCTGGGGGACCGTGCCGCCTAACGCGCACGATCGCCCCGGTGCCCGGGTCGGGCCGCCCGCGCTCGTGCTCATTTCCAGCGCGTACAGCTTGTCGCCGCGGAAGGCGAGCCCGAGGACCTTCTCCACCCCGGTTGCGCGCACCCTGAGCGTCCGGTGGTCGGTGAGCTTCCACACCTTCTCGTCG
Organism: Streptosporangiaceae bacterium; assembly: GCA_036824445.1. Classification (GTDB taxonomy): domain Bacteria; phylum Actinomycetota; class Actinomycetes; order Streptosporangiales; family Streptosporangiaceae; genus UBA9676. The sequence goes on from DAITAE010000414.1 coordinate 4,311, forward strand.
CCGCCTGGTCGCTGGCTTCGAACAGGCCCAGGTTCGCGATGTAGGTCGCGCCGCGATGGACCAGCGCCGTCGGGACCACGTGCCCCTGGCTCGCCGAGATGTCGATCACCCGGCTGATCCGGTCGGCCTGCGTGACCCGGTCGAGCTCGCCGTGGTTGGAGTCCATCGGGTACAGGGCCCTGCCGATGGCGATCATGCTGTACCAGGTCC
>DAITAE010000415.1:0-4515 GCA_036824445.1 Streptosporangiaceae bacterium
CGCCTGCCCGCAGACACCGCCACCGCGGACGAAGCCCAGCAGGCCTCCGAGGTCGCAGAACGGCTGATCGCCGCCGCTGACACGCTACTCGGCCAGCTCTCCTTCTTCGCTCAGCCGGAAGGGCCGTAGCCGCCGCACCCGGACAGTCCTGACGCATCCACAACCCGGGCACCGGCACATCTGCCGTTTTACCGTGAGCAGAAGACGTCCGCCACACCGGGGCGAGATCGGCGCCCCATGGTCGGGCCATGAACGCGACATGCCGCCTCGGTGTGGCGACATGTGGTCACGCAGGGTGAGGCTGGAGGCTCTCCTGGTCAATGGGCGGGTGAGATCAGGTGTGCCTTAACCCAATGATGGCATCGACGGCTGAACCGCCCGCGCGGTTCCGGAAGCAGGAAAGGTCCCTCCGTAGCCGCCGGGACTTGGGCGGATTGCCCGGGTTAAGGTGGCTGGCGGTGGACACGGCGAAATAAGTACAATCCCAGCGTTGGATGGCCGTGCCGGGCCGTCAGCCTGGGCGGCAGCAGCGGGCCGGGTGAGCAGGCAGGGGGACGGATGACCGAGCTCATCGCCGGCACTCATCAGTCCGACACGCATCAGAAGGCCCTGCGCATCAACCTCGATCCGCGCTGGTACGGGACGCTCGCCGAGATCGGGGCCGGCCAGGAGGTGGTGCGCTGGTTCTTCCGCGTGGGCGGCGCGGCCGGCACCGTCGCGAAGTCGATCTCCGCCTATGACATGGCCGTGAGCGATGCGGTCTATGGCAAGGCGGACCGGTATGTGTCCGCCGGGCGGCTCCAGGGCATGCTCGACAAGGAATTCCAGCTCAACGTCGAGCGGCTCGACGATGAGCGCGGCGACGAGAACTGCTTCTTCGCGTTTGCCGATACGGTCGTGGCGCGCAGCTACCGGGGCGGCAACGAGTGCCACGGCTGGATGGGCGTGAAGTTCCAGGCACAGCCGCACGACGAGCCGAGCCAGATCGTCATGCACGTGCGGATGCTCGATGTCGAGGCGTTTGCGCAACAGGAGGCGCTCGGGATCGTCGGGGTGAACCTGCTGTACGGGGCGTTCTTCCAGCACCACGAGCCGGACAGGCTCATCGAGAGCCTCCTCGACCGCCTGACCACGGGCCGCATCGAGATTGACATGATCCAGTTCCGCGGCATCGAGTTCCGCGGTGTGGACAACAGGCTGATGGCGCTCAAGCTCGTCCAGCTCGGGCTGAGCGGCGTGGCGATGTTCGGTCCCGACCGTGAGGTGCTGCAGCCGAGTGAGGTACTGCGCAAGAAGGCGATCCTGGTGGAGCGGGGCAGCTTCCGCCCGCCGACGCACGTGAACCTCGACATGCTCGAGACGGCCAGGACTAGGTTCGAGGAAGATCCGGCCGTCGCGGGCAAGCCGGTGCTGACGCTCACCGAGATCACGATGCGTAACCTGCTCGCGGGCGGAGCCGCCGATGTGGACCGGCGCGATTTCCTCGCCCGCGCGGAGCTGCTCGCGGCGTGCGGCATGACGGTGCTGATCAGCGATTACTTCGACTACTACCGCCTGGCCGCCTATATCGCCGAACGGACCAGCGAGCGGATCGGCATGGTGATGGGGGTGCCGAGCCTGATCGACCTGTTTGACGAGAAGAACCACGCGCAGCTTCCCGGCGGGATCCTGGAGAGCTTCGGGCGGCTGTTCAAGAATGAGCTGAAGCTCTATGTCTACCCGCTCCAGCCCTCACCAGAGGACGAGCTGAGGACCGTGAACGACATCAGGGTCCAGCAAGAGCTGCAACCGCTATATGACTACCTCGCCGGACGGGGCAGTTTCGTTCACCTCGACAACTACCGGCCCGAGTGCCTGTCGATCTTCAGCCGCGACGTGCTGCGGAGGATAGCCGCGGGCGACGACTCCTGGGAAAACATGGTCCCCCCTGAAGTCGCCGAGCTCATCAAGCGCCGCGGGTTCTTCGGCTACGTCAAGCCCGATAGGGACTGACAGCCTGGCCCCAGCCGCGTGTACTGATGCGTCCGGGTGTTTCTCCGGCAGCTAGAGCAAAGCAGACAATCTGGATGCCCCCTTGTTCGAGATGCCGTCCGCTGAGTCGGGCAGGCAGCCCACCTTGACCGCCATCTCGAAGACGGCCAACGCTAGTAGCACTTTGTCACCAGAAGGCTGACCGGGCCGTGGCCCGGGTCGTGGCCCGGGCCACGGGACATGCTGTGCGCCGAGAGCATTCCGGGACGCAAGTGCGGCGATCTGTGCAGGTAGCGTGCCCAGCACGGCTTGCCGTGCTTCTCGTAATGCGTAGGTTTGGGGTTCGATTCCCCAAGGCGGCTCCACCACGAAAGCCCAGCTCCTAAGGGTTTTCGCATCGCGCCCCGGCTCGGATTCCGTTCGAATGCGCCCCTGCAGTCGCTCAGATGCCCCCGTGATGCCCCCGATGAGTCGGGCGGCTTGCCACAAGCTGGCCTCCGCCTCGCCGACTGGCCTGATGAGCACTTCACGCTCGCTCCAGACTGTCCTACCGCTGTGCTACCATCACGCCATGGCAGTCCGGAAGAAGCGCTCGATCTCCATGCCCCCCGATCTTGATGCTGAGATAGCGGCCGCGGCGGAGCAAGCAGGAATGAGCTATAGCGCGTGGCTCGCGGACACGGCGAGAAAGGAATTCACCATCCGGGCCGGCCTTGCTGGCGTCGGCGAGTTCGAGCGGGAGCACGGGGCGTTCACCCCCGGGGAGCTTGCCGAAGCCGAAGAGTGGGCCGCCGGGGCGGTGGAGCGGGCCAGGCGGACCGGGACAAGTCCCCGGCGCCGGACCGCGTAATGGGCGTCACCTACGACACCGGCGCACTCATCGCCGCTGACCGGGGGGAACGCCGTTTGTGGGCCCGCCATCGGGCTCTCCTTGCGCGCCGGGCAGTGCCCACGGTTCCCGCGCCAGTCGTGGCCCAGTCCTGGCGCGGAGGAGGCCGCCAGGCTCTCCTGGCCCGGCTGCTGGCCGGGTGCGATGTCGAGGCCCTCGACGATGGCCAGGCTCGCGCCGTCGGCTCCCTCGCTGCTCGCGCCGCAACTACCGACATCGTTGATGCTTGCGTCGTTGAGGGAGCCATGCGCCGGCACGACTTGATAGTGAGCTCGGACGAGGATGATCTCCAGGCGATCGCCGCTGCCGTGAGCGGCCGCCTTGAGGTCGATCGCCCCTAACCCCGGCCACGCTGACCGCGGCGCCGAAATAGGCGGTGACCTTGTGTAAGCGCCATTCGGCACCGCGCATGTGACACTCTGTTACCGGAAGTCCGGCACGGTCGTGGCCCGGGTCGTGGACCGGAATCGGTAAGACTCTATGCATTCAGAGCGTTCCGGGACGCGAGCGCTGCTATCAGTGCAGGTGGCGGGCCTGGACCGATGTGCCGGGCTTCTCGTGATGCGTAGGTCTGGGCTCGATTCCCCAAGGCGGCTCCCCTAGCTCCTCCAATGGCGATCTCCTTGTGTCTAGGTCGTCGGCTAGTCCCTGCCAGCGTGTGCCCCCCTATAGGGCGGCCGCCATCCGGCGTTTCACGGATGTCAGGCCGCCGCGTTCTGCGGATACCCGGTATTGGCCTTCGCGGGGTAGCGTGGAATACGTCCGGAAGGGGGGCCGTGACCATGGCGGCTCGGGTGAGGGTCAGCGAACCGGATCTGCGCGCGCTGTTGTCGGTGGTCAGTGGCGACCGCGGGGACCCTCCGGCCCAGGGGTTGCCGCCGTCGATGCTGGCCGATCTGGCGGGCCTGATCCGCTGTGACATTCTGGCGTTTTCCGGCATGGACAGCAGCCGGAAGGTCGCCTGGTTCGACCAGAGCTTCCCGCTCGGCGACAGTAACGACAACGCGTGGGTGTTCTGGAAGCACTACTGGACCTGCGAGTCCTGCTGTTACGCCGACCGGACCGGGGACCTTCGCACCGTGACCAAACGCTCGGACTTCTTTTCGACCCGGCAATGGCTGGCCACCGGCATGTACGCCGACTATTTCCGCCCGTGTGGTTCCCTGCACTCGATCATGGTGTGCCTGCCCGCCGGGCCCGGGCAGGTCGGCGGACGGTCGCTGCGGCTGGTGCTGCACCGCGGGCCCGGCCGGGACTTCTCCGAACGCGACCGGGCGCTGCTCACCCTGCTGCGCCCGCACCTGTACCAGGCCTACCTCGACGCCGAACGCCGCCGCCGCGGCATCCCCCAGTTGACCCGCCGCCAATGGGAGCTGCTGCGTCTGGTCGCCGCCGGGCACACCAACGCCCAAATCGCCCGCCGGCTCGGTCTATCGGAAGGAACCGTGCGCACCCACCTGCAAAACATCTACGGCAGGCTGCAGGTGTCAAGCCGCACAGCCGCGGTCACCCGCGCCTTCCCAGATCTCGCAGCCCTGTAGCGACTGGCGGCTGACCATCACCCAGCCCGCGAATCGGCCTGGACAGCGTTGAACGGCTGACAGGTACCTGCGGACCAGGTCTGAAGATGGCCGACTTAAGGCAGCCGCGCTACG
>DAITAE010000024.1:0-17540 GCA_036824445.1 Streptosporangiaceae bacterium
GAAGAAGGCAGGCTTCGCCGTTCGGCCTGGGTCAACGGGGAGTTCGCGGACGAGGTGATCCTGGGGATGCTCGCCAGTGAATGGCGCGGCGGCGGAGCCGGCGACACAGGCCCGAGCCAGCAGGCCTGACAGGACCCGGGATGACTGGCATGCCGCGCTTGCCGTCCCGTAGTCATCAGCGGGGCGGGACCGGGCCAGATGGCGGCCGCCCTGGCGCGGATGGCGGCCGCCCTAGCGCCCCGCCTGGCGCGGATGGCGGCCCGCATGGCGCGGATGGCTACGTCGAGCTTGTCGGAGACCCAGGCCGGCCGCGCGCATGGACACTGCTGGCAGGTGGCGCGGCGCAGTCCCATGTTGATCTTGATGATCCGCGGTACCTGGAACTTGAGTACATGCGGCGGTTCGGGCACCTGATCGACCTGGCCGCGCCGGCCGGGATGCCGCTGCGCGTGCTGCACCTGGGCGGCGGTGGCCTGACGCTGGCCCGCTACGTGGCCGCGACCCGGCCAGGCTCGAACCAGCTGGCGGTCGAGTCCGACGCGGCAGTGGCCGAGCTGGTCCGGCGGCGGCTGCCGCCGGGCAAGCCGCCGGATCAGCCGCCGGATCAGCCGCTGGATCAGCCGCCGGATCAGCCGCTGGACCAGCCGGGCCGGCCGCCGACCGGGACGGGTGCGGTCGCCGTCCGGGTGGCCGATGCCCGCGCTGTGCTGGAGCAGGTCCCGGCCGGGTCGTTCGACGTGGTGATCGCGGACGTCTTCACCGGGAACCAGACTCCGGCCCACCTGACGTCGGTGGAGTTCATCGCCGCCGCGGCCAGGGCGCTGGCGCCGCCGGGCATCTACGCAGCCAACATCGGCGACGGCCCGCCGCTGGCGCATGCGCGGCGCCGGGTGTCCGCGGTGCGCTCGGTGTTCCGGCATGCCTGTGTGATCGCGGAAGCCGCGGTGCTGCGCGGCCGCAGGTTCGGCAATCTGGTGGTCGCGGCCGGTGGCCATCAGCTGCCGATCGCGGGACTGACCAGGCGAACCGCGGCCGACCCGTTCCCGGCGCGGATGGTGGAGGGCGCCGAACTCGACCGGTTCGTCGCCGGGTCCGAGCCGATTACCGACGCGCACGCCGAGCCGTCCCCCGCCCCGCCGGGCTGGCTGGCGCTACAGAAGAGCGACTGGGAGCGGCAGGACCACGCGGGGCACTGTTAGGGTCACGGGCCGTGCGGCGCGTATCGGTGGTCGGTGTCTCCGGATCGGGGAAATCGACGCTCGGAAGAGAGCTCGCCGCGCGTCTTGCGGTGCCGTACGCGGAACTCGACGCGATCTTCCATCAACCGGAATGGACACCCCTGCCGGAGGAGCAGTTCCGCCGTCGCGTGGCCGCCATCGCAGCCGGGGAGGGCTGGGTGATCGATGGCAACTACAGCGCCGTCCGGCCGCTTGTCTGGGAACGCGCGGACACGGTGGTGTGGCTGGACCCGCCCCGGCGCACGGTCATGCGCCGGATCATCTGGCGCACGATCCGCCGCGTGGCCGGCCGGGCCGAGCTGTGGAACGGCAACATGGAGCGCTGGCGCAACCTGTTCACCTGGGATGAACAGGAGTCGGTCATCTCGTGGGCTTGGCACCGCTACCCCGTCTACCGGCAGCGTTACGCTGCCGCGGCGCGCGACCCCAGGTACGCCCACCTCAGGTTCGACCGGATCGCCACCCGCGCCGATGCGCGCCGGCTCCTGAACTCCGCGTCGGCCGCCATGCGGTAGCGCCGGCCGCCGGACATCAAGCAAGACGGCGACGGAAGCCGCGGTCCCGGCAACCGATAGCGATCAGAGAAGGCAAAATGACACCTTCGTCTGATCTGGCCGGGGATGTGGTACTGGGCAATTCCGGTTTGGCAAGGCAGACTGGCAACAATGGAGGAGCGGCTCGACGGCGGTAATGCGGGTGGCGCTGTGCGGGTGGGGGATACCGTGCGCCGTGCCCGCGGGCCGTGGACGCCTGCCGTGCATGCACTCCTGTCCCACCTTGCGGGCAAGGGGTTCGCCGGGGTTCCGCGGCCGCTGGGTGTGGACGGCCGGGGACGGGAGATCTTGACGTTCCTGGAGGGCCAGACGGTCGGCAGCGTGCTGCCATGGCCTGGCTGGGCCTACGCCGAGGACACCCTGGCTGACGTCGCACGCTGGCTGCGTAGTTATCACATCGCGGTGGCGGACTTCATCCCGCCGCCCGGGGCGGTCTGGCGTTTGGGCGCGCAATGGCACCGCGGGCAGGTTATCGGGCACAACGATGCTGCGCCCTACAACGCGGTGTGGCGGGCGGGCCGGCTGGCCGGATTCATCGACTGGGACATGGCCGGGCCGGTGGACCCGGAGTGGGATGTCGCGTTCGCGGCGTTCGGCTGGGTTCCGCTGCATGCCCAGCATGTGGCGGTGCGGGAGGGCTTTACCGAGTTCAGTTCCCGGCCGCGCCGACTGCGCCGCTTCCTGGCCGAGTACGGCTGGTCGGGGACCATGGTCGGGTTCTTCGATGTACTACGGGCCCAGGTCGGCGCCCACACAGCACGGGTTCGCGCCCTGGCGGCCGCCGGCGATCCGCTGTTCGCCCGGCTGGCCAGGCAGGGAGTGGCGGACAACCTCGACATCGCCCTGGCCGAGCTCGAGCAGATCAACCCAAGAACCCAGCCCGCCCGACGGCCAGCACTAAGCTCTGTCGGGTGCCCGCTGAGCTAATCACGGCGGTTGCCCTCTACGGCACCAAGACCGGCCACTTCAAGATCCTGCTCGAAACGGTCCAGGCCATCCTGAGCGAGCGGCTGCGCGACAGATTCCGTCCCTACGCCCTGGACCAGATTCACGGCACCGTGATCAGGCTCGACGGGGTGGCGGACGCGCAGGCCGGGTTCGTCGTCAACCTGCGCTACCTCGAGGTCACCGGCGTCCCTCGAGCGATGGACCATGCCCGGGCGCTGGAGATCCTCGCCGCTCATCTCACACCCCCGCTGAGCATCCGCATCGGTGGCTACGGGCCCGGCACCGCGGCAACGTTCTCCAGTCGTGGGCAGCACCCGCATGAGCGGATGTTCTCGGTGCAGGGGGACGCATTCGTCCTGGTGGGATGGCCCGTTAGCACGGTGACGAACGGCATCGCGCCCGGACCGCTAGATGATCTTCGCCGGGCGATGAACGACGCGAACATCGTGCACTGGTACCACAGGTCTTCCGCCGATATCGACAACGACTTCCATCTGGTCATCGGTCACCACAATGGCGCGCCGCAGCGCGAAACGGAGGAAGCCGTAAGTGCGGTGCGTGCCTATCTGGCGCAGCACCCGGTTCAGGTAGAAGTGGGTGTCGATCAGATAGCCATTATTTCCGCTGATTCGCCGACGCTGGCACCCGCGCGCTTCATCGGCCGGCTCCCCATCGATTCCGCGGATATCGTGAACCTCTACCGCTAGTCCCCGCATCAGCTAGGGATCTTTAGCGGCTGGGGTTGCGGCGGCTGGAGGGGCGAGCCCGGTCCTGGCGATGAGCCCGCACCGGTAGCCCCGCCCAGCGGGCCGCTCGGCCCGCCATCGGGTAGGCCGCACGGCCCCCTAGACTCGCCCCCATGGACGCCGACGCGCTGTCCACCACCCCGCCCGCCCAAGCGGCCCTGGAGGCGCTGCGCACGGCAGCAGGAGCCAACGGCCCGATGGAGCGGCACTGCCTGCGCCAGTTCGCGATCGCCGAACAGCTTGCCGGCGGCCGGGCATTGGACCGCGAGCTGCTGCTGTGCGCCTGCTGGCTGCACGACACCGGCCTGTACACCCCCAGCCGGGACCCGTACGTGACCGAGGGCGCACGCCTGGCCGACCGGGTGCTGGCGCCGTTCGGCTGGCCGTCCGATCGGCTGCAGCGCTGCATGGACGCCTGCGAGCAGCACCACGCGCCGCGGTCGCGGCTGGCCATGGGCCTGGAGGTCGAGCTGGTCCGGCAAGCAGACCTCGTCGACGTCACCGCCGGGACCGTGAACTTCGGCCTGGACCGCCGGTGGATTCGCGCACTGTTTCGCGACGTCCCGCGCGACGGGTTCTGGCGCCTGCTCGGCGGAGCCGTCCTCGGCGAGCTGCGCCACCGCCCGGCCAGCCTCACCGGTGACTTCATCTCCCCCCGGCGCACGCGAGCGTAGGCACCAGCCGGACCAGGGATCTTGAGGGGCCAGTCACAGCTCCATCGCCACTACCGGGCTCGCCCTCCAACCGCGGTAACCCCAGCCATTAAGGCTCGCTAGTCCCCCACATCAGCGCGAACGAATGGTGGCATGCCGGGCCCGCGGCTCGCCCCGCGGCGAGGGCGCAGAGCCCGGCGCATGACCACCCGGGTCGGTGAGCGCCGGGCGACCTCCCGGAACCCGGCACGCTCATACAGGCTTCGTGAACCGAAGAACATGAAGTCGTCATGGCTGCGTTCGGTCTTATCAACCGGGTAGGCCTCCAGCATCCGGACGCCGTGGTCCCGCGCGAAGTCCATGGCGGCCTCGAGCAGCCGGTGCTGCAGGCCCAGCCCTCGGTAGGGCTTGGCGACATAGCTGCACACCACCGACCAGACCTTGGTGTCATCGACCGGCTTCATGACCGGAGAGCGCCGCAGTTTCAGGTAATCCTCGCGTGGGCCCAGGCTGATCCAGCCCACGGGGCTGCCGTCGAGATAGCCGACCAGGCCCGGCACGCCGCCGCTGCCGACCAGCTCACACAGGGCCCGCTTGTTCTTGCTGCCGGCCAGCCCGCTTTCCTTGCCGGTCTTGCGGTAGTACATGCACCAGCAGCCGCGCACGATCGAACCGCCTGGCAAACCGAACAGCTCCTCGAGATCGGGCCAGGTAGCCGGGGTCAGCGGCCGCGCCCGGAACGTCCCCTGCACGCGATGACCCGCCTGACGTGACATGCCGCCAGTCAACCACCGAAGCCCGGCTCCCGGGGTGTGCCCCGGCATGCCCGGTGGCCCGGCGATGACGCACGAAGCTACGGTCATGTTCGTGGCAAGGGACATCCACGCCGGCACTGGAGCAGCCCCATGACGACCGTGACGATCACCGAGGCCCCGCTGGCGATCGAGGACCTGCTGGCCGTGGTCGGCGGCGCACGTGTGCAGCTGGACGGCGGGACCCGGGCCAGGATCGCGGCCAGCCGGGCCGTGGTGGACCGCGCCCTGGCCGACGGCGAGGCCGTCTACGGCCTGACGACCCAGGTCGGCCACGGCAAGGACACCCGGCTGACCGAGGAGCAGATCGGCGGCGAGCAGCGCTTCCTCGTCATGTCGCACAGCGGCGGGATCGGCCCGCCGCTGCCCACCGAGGTCGTGCGCGCCGCGCTCGCCGTGCGCCTCAACGGCATCGCCCGCGGGGGATCGGGCGCCGGGGTCGCGGCCGCGGAGATCCTGGCGGCCATGCTGAACGCCGGCGTGCACCCGGTCGTGCCCGAGACGGCCTCGGTCGGGGCGGCCGACATACTCCAGATGGCCGGCATGGCGCAGGTCGCGATCGGCATGGGCCGCGCCGAGTACCGCGGCAACGTCCTTCCCGGCGGTGAGGCGCTGCGCCGCGCGGGGATCGCGCCGCTCGTGCTCGGCGGCAAGGACGGGCTGGCGCTGATCTCGGCCAACGGCGTGTCCGTCGGCCAGGCGGCGCTGGTCGCCAGCCGGGCCGCGGCGGCGGCCGAGGCCGCGGACACCGCCGCGGCGCTGTCGATGGAGGCGACCGGGGCCAACACCTCGGTCCTGCGGCCCGCGGTGGGGCAGGCCAAGCCGATCCCCGGGCAGGTCGCGGCCGCGGACCACCTGCGGGCGCTGCTCGCCGGGAGCCCGCTGCTGGAGCCCGGCGGCGCCCGGTCGGTTCAGGACGCGCTGTCGTTCCGGGTCGTGCCGCAGGTCCACGGCGCCCTGCGCGAGTACATCGCCGCCGCCCGGTCCGCGGTCACCATCGAGCTGAACGCCGCCGCCGACAACCCGCTCGTGTCGGTGCCGGACCAGGCGCTGGTCAGCAACGGGAACTTCCAGCCGGTGGTCCTGGCGATCGCCCACGACGCGCTGCGGATCGCATTGGCGCAGGTCGGGCAGCTGAGCGAACGCCGGATGAGTCACCTGTGGGACACCTTCTTCCGGGAGCTGGCGACGGGGCTGCCGCCCGGCGTGGCCTATGGCCTGCAGCTGCGCTACCCGGCGGCGGCCCTGTTCCCCGAGCTGAGACAGCTCGCCGCGCCGGCGAGCCTCGACACGCCGCCGCTGGACCTCGGCGTCGAGGACCACGGCACCAGCGCACCGCTCAGCGTGCGCAAGACCGGCGCCGCAGTGGGCATGCTCGGGGACCTCCTGGCGATCGAGCTGATACTGGCGCGCGACGTGCTGGCGGCGGCGCCGACCGGGCCGGTCCTTGGCGCCGGCACGGGCGCCGCGCTCCGCATGGTCGAGCAGGCCATCGCCACCGCCGACCCCCGTCCGGATGCCGTTCACCGCGCCTTGCGCGACCGGTTCCCTGCCCCTCCCGCGGTGGGGCACGCGAAGACGCAACGGGATTGACGCCGATCCATCGCAGCGCTCGGCGCAGCAGCATGGCACCGGCCGCAAGAACCGGCCCACGCGGCGGCTGGGACGGCCCGATCCGCGGCCGGGCGGCGGCGCAGCAGGAGAAATGCGAGCATATGCCGGTGGCGCGGTTCGTGGTGAGACCGGCGTCGGCCGGCGACGCGCGGGCGATGGCGGAGATTTTCGCGACGGTCGCCGGGGAGCACGATGGGATCGCGACCGAGCCGCCGGTCGACGTCGAGGAGCGCGCCGCGCTCTTCGCGCGCAGCGCAGCCGAGTCGATCGTCGCGGTTGCCGACGGCCGGATCGTCGGGATGCTCCACGTCGAGGTCAGCCGCTTCGGTTTCGGCGAACTCGGCATGCTTGTCGACCGCGCCTGGCGGGGCCGCGGGGTCGGTTCGGCGCTGGTGCAGGCGGCGATCGACCGGGCGCGCGACCGGGGCCTGCACAAGCTGTGCCTCGAGGTGTTCGCGCACAATACGGCCGCGATCGGCCTGTACCGGAAGTTCGGCTTCGTCGTGGAAGGGCGGCGCTCGCGACAGTACCGGCGGGCCAGCGGCGAGCTCTGGGACTCGATCATGATGGGCCTGGCGCTCTGACAACGTCGCCGGCCGGCTCACGTTTCGCGGAGCCGCAGCGACTACCGTTCGGGAGTCACTGACCAGGAGGGCGGCACGTGACCAACCAGATCCGGTTCGGGATCGTGAGCGAGTCCGTCCTGGACGGCCCGGCGTGGGCCGATCACGCGCGCCGCGCCGAGGACGCGGGGGTCGCTTCACTGCTCATCCGTGATCACTTCTCGGCGGGCGCGTTCGGCCAGCAACTGGCCCCCTTCGGTGCGCTGGCCGCCGCGGCCGCGGTGACATCGCGCCTGCACGTGGGCACGCTGGTGCTCTCCAACGACTTCCGGCACCCGGCGATCGTGGCGCACGAGGCGGCGGGCCTGCATCACCTGTCGGGCGGCCGTTTCGAGCTCGGCATCGGGGCGGGCTGGTACCAGCCCGAATACTGCGCGGCGGGGATCGCGTTCGACAGCCCGCGCGAGCGGATCGACCGGCTCGAGGAGTCCCTCACGATCATCACCGGACTGCTGGCCGGCCACCGGGTGGATCACTCCGGCACCTGGTACCACGTCGACGGGCTGGCGCTTGACGTGATGCCCGAGCGCCGGGGCCGCCCGCGCCTGCTCGTCGGCGGCGGCGGGCCACGGATGCTGCGGGTCGCCGCCCGCCACGCAGACATCGTGGGTCTGCTGCCGGCGCCGATCAAGGCCCCCGATGATCGCGATGACCCCGCCGACCGGCTCCCGCCAGCACTGGACCGCAAGCTCGCCGTGCTGCGTTCGGCCGCCGGTGACCGGTTCGGCCGGCTGGAACTCAGCGCCTTCGCCACGGTCCGCATCGCCGCGCGGCGGCGCTCTGCCACTGAGGAGCTCATCGCCGGGCGTGGCTGGGGCGGGATCGACGCCGAGACCGTATGGCAGATGCCAACGGTCTACATCGGCAGCGCGGCCCAGATCCGCGAGGATCTCCGGGCACGGCGCGAACGGTTCGGCCTGTCCTACCTGGTCGCCCCCGACCGCGACCTGCCGGTGCTCGCCGAGGTGATCGCCGGCCTGTGACGCGGGGCGCCGCGCTCGGCGGCCCGGGGATGCCAGGTAAGAACTCACCAGGCCGCCGGCTCCGCGCCTCGACGTGGCGGGCCGCTGTGCCGTGACGCGTCGGTGTCAGCCGCTGGCGGCCTCCGCGGACTCCTGCTGTTCGACGATCTCGCCCTCGATCTGGATCTGGATCTCCTCGCTGACGACGAGCCTGCCATCCAGGATCGCGTTGAACGTCAGCCCGAAGTCCCTCCTGTTGATCTTGCTGGTGGCGCTGTAGGCGATCCGGTGCCCCATCATCCCCGGGTCGTTGAACTCTCCGTACCTCACCACGTCGAGCACCACCGGGTGAGTGTTGCCCTTGATGGTCAGGTCACCGGTCAGGGTGTAGCGGTCCTGCCCGGCCGGCTCGACGCTGGTGCTCTTGAACGTCATCAGGGGCCAGTTCTCCACGTCGAGGAAGTTCGACGAGCGGATGTCGTTGTCCCTGATCCCGTTGTTGGTGCGGATGCTCGCGGTCGAGATGGTCGCCTCGACCTTCGCCGTGTCCGGGTGGTCGGGGTCGATGTCGGCGGTCGTGCTGACCTCGTCAAAGTAACCCCGCACCGTCATCATCCCCAGGTGCTTCGCGGAGAACTCGACCTGCGTGTGGTACGGATCGAGCTGCCAGCTGCCCATGGAGGACCTCCTTGTCGCGCGTCACGGGTGTAGAAGCGGCGGAGCGGCCGCCGCTCGTGCTCCTGTTCTGACCCTAGCGGACAACCGGGCAGTTCTGGAGGCCACCCTCCACATAGATTCGGTCAGCCCGCATGTACCGCCGACAGTCCCTCCACCGGGGTGATCCGTTCCCGGGACACCTCGCGTGCCCGAAGCGGCGGCCGATCAGCAACCGCCACACCGACGCCCCGGCACCCTGGCTGGCTGGCCGCCCGTCTGCCACGGCCGTACCCTACCTAGACCACCAGAGTCGGCTCGTCGGGCGCGGAGAGACTCAGCACGGCGCCGGCCACCGCGGGCGACGCGCTGATCCTCGCCTCAAGCGCCCGGAGCCGGACGGCAACGTGTGACTCGGTGTCATCTCCGGTGAGATCGACGTCGCCGACCACCGAGACCACCCGGGGCCCGACGAACTCCAGCCGCAGATAGGTCACCCGGGCAACCTCCGGCTCGGCCAGCAGGGCCTGAACGGCTGCCGCGCGCACGCGGGGGTCGACCTCCTGGCCCACCAGGTACTGACGGTTGCGGTTGATCAGCACGACCGCGACGACGGCGAGCAGCGCGCCCACCAGGATCGATCCGACGGCGTCCGGAACCGGGGAACCGGTCAGCTGGTGGGCAGCCAGGCCGGCGGCGGCGATGACCAGGCCAACCAGGGCGGCGGAGTCCTCCGCGAACACCGCCCGCAGGGTGGGGTCGGAGGTGGCCAGCACGTGCTCGATGAGGTCCCGCTGCAGCGACTCGGCCTCGGGTTTGGCCTGCCGGACCGACTGCAGAAACGAGATTCCCTCGAGCACGAACGAAACGGCCAGCACGATGTACCCGACGGCGAAGTGGCCCGCCGGCTCCGGATTGATGAGCTCCTGGATGCCGTGCGTGACCGACACCGCGGCGCCGGCCACGAACAGCCCGATCGCGGCGAGCAGCGACCACACGTAGGCCTCCCGCCCGTGACCGAACGGGTGCGTGGGGTCGGCCGGGCGGCGGGACCGCCGGTCGGCGACCAGGAGGAAGATCTCGTTGCCGGTGTCCGCCCACGAATGCGCCGCCTCGGCCAGCAGTGATGCCGACCCGGTCACCGCGGCGGCGGCCGTCTTCGCCACCGCGATGAGCATGTTGGCGCCGAAAGCGACCAGCACCGTGATCAGGCTCTCCGAGCCGCCGGGGCCACCACCTGCCCCGGGCACCGACCTGAATAGCATGTCGTGGGATCGGCGGGCGGTCCCACCGGCCAAGGCGGGTGCCTGGGCCCGCTCGCCGCCCTGCTCGTTCGCCACCACCCAGTGGTAACACACCGTTGGCGGCGCCGGAACGGTCAGCCGCCAGCACGCCAGCAGCGCTTCGGGGGTGGTTGTGGTCGCCACCTCTGCCACATACGTCACTGCCGAATCAGCCGTGTGATCGAGCCACACCGTCCTGGCCAGCCAGCACCGGGATTCGCGGCCTCCTTGCTGTCGCGGGTGGGGTCAATAAGGCCGGTGTGACTGTTAGGCATTGCCGTTGTTATATAGGCGGGCCTTTTGCCACGGTTTGCCAAACAAAAGCCCGCATGCGGTTGCAGTGTGGGTCTGAAGCGCCCTGTGCGCGTGATCGCCGTCAATGAGCGGCCCGGTGCCCTGACCCGCATCCCTCGCGTGCACCGCTGCCCTGGCCTCCCGTCGCTGGCGGCCGGCAGATGTCTGCGGGCGGAAACGAGCGCGCATGTTGCGCGCCCGACCAAAGGTTCGCCTTGTCCTCTATTAGGACTATTTGCAACCGTCAACCCTTTCAGTTCACCCCCGTAGTCGCCGGCCCGGCGGCCCCCATTGCGGCCGTTTCCTCCGGCACTACACCCACGCCCCCCGCCGGTCCGGCCGGCGCGCCGGCCGCGTCCCGCGTGGCCGCTCTGCCGGCCAGGGTCGCTACGGCAGCCGGCCGGGCCATCGTGGCGGCGCTGGCCGCCGCTCTCGTGGTGCTGCTGATCGCCCCGCTGGCACCATCCCCTGCCTCGGCGTCCACGACGCCGAGGCGGCTCGTCGCGCTACGGTGGGCCGAACACCAGACTGGGAAGTGGTATTGCTTCGGCGGGTCCGGCCCGTCGTGCTTCGACTGCTCGGGCCTGGTGATGAGGGCGTACGCGCACGCTGGAATCAAGCTGCCCCGCACCACCTACGGGATGCTGGGCAGCTGGCATCTGCGCCGGGTAGCGGCCAGCCAGCGAAAGCGCGGCGACCTCGCGTTCTACGGCAGCGGTCACGTGGAGCTGGTGACCAGGCGCGGTACCTTCGGCGCCGCGTCGGCAGGGACCCGCGTTGGCTGGCATCACCCAAATGCCTGGTGGCATCCCACGATGTACTTCCGGGTCAGATGATGTGACGGGGACATCCTGCCGAGGAGCCCGGCCCGGGCACTCCGGCCCGGGCCGGGCTCCTACGCTGGCTGGGATTCGCCGGTGCCGCGCTCGATGGCGAGAATTCTGGCGCCGGTCCTGCCGGACCAGTAGAGGCCCCAGTCGCAGAGCGCCTGGAGCAGATCGCCGAGCCGGGCTCGTTCCATCCGCTGGACGTCGTAGACGACCTTCGGCGGGACCTGATCGTAAACGGTGCGACTGACCAGGCCGTCGGCTTCGAGCTCGCGCAGCTGCTGAGTGAGCATCTTCTGCGTGATGGCGGGGATGAGGCGCCGCAGCTCGCCGGTCCTGCGTGGCTGCTGCAGCAGGTAGAAGAGGATGACGAGCTTCCACTTGCCGCCCACGACGCTGACCGGCACGTCGACGGGGCACCCGTAGACGGGTTGCGTGGGCATCGCAGGCCTCCATAGGCACCAGAAAGTGCGTACTGGTTGCAGCGGACGGTTAGTGATTCTATGTGCCCTATGACGCTCAGCATCGAGCCCGTCGCCGCCGCGGTGCGCGCCGCCGGCACTACCGCCACCGTCGCACGACGCCGGCCGCTTCGCGCCGGCCGACGCGGGCTCACGGCCGGCCGGCTGCCAGACTCAGCACTATGAGCACGACCGCGGCCGGTCATGACACGGTGCCGCTGGAGTTCCCCGTGCGCGGACAGCGCATCGCGGCCATCCTCCGGATACCGCGCATCCAGCCAGCCGCGCGGGCAACAGGCGCGCCCGGCGCACCGGGTGCCTCCGGCGTGCCTGGGATCGTGCTGACCGGCCCGTTCACTGGTGTGAAAGAGCAAGTGGTCTCGAACTATGCGCGCCGGCTGGCTGATGGCGGGATGGCCACGCTCGTGTTCGACCACCGCGGCTTCGGAGCCAGCGGCGGCGAACCGCGTCAGCACGAAGACGCGGCCGGCAAGCTGGAGGACCTGCGCAGCGCGACCAGCGCCCTCGCCGCGCATCCCGCCGTCGACGCCGCCCGGCTCGGCTGCGTCGGGGTCTGCCTCGGCGGCGGCTACGCCCTGCGGCACAGTGCGTTCGACCCCCGCATCCGCGTCGTCGCGTTCGTCGCCGCGGCCTTCAACGACCCGCGGGCGATGCGCCAGGGCATGGGAGACGACGGGTACCGCGAACAGATGCGGGCCTTCGCAGCGGTCGAGCAGCGGCAGTTCAGCACCGGCGAGATCGAGTACATCCCGGCCGTCGACCCCGGCGACGGCCCGGCGGCGATGCCAGGGCGCGAGCCCTGGGACTACTACGGCACCGACCGGTCGGTGGCGGCGGGCTGGACAAACCGGGTCACCCGCCTGTCCATCCGCGAGCTGCTCACCTTCGACGCCGCGATCGGGGCGGACTTCCTGGCCGGCATCCCCGCCCTGTTCATCCACGGCCGCCGCGACGACTTCTGTTCGCCCAGCGCCGCCGACGCCATCTACCAGCGTGCCCAGACAGCCGACAAAGAGTTCCTGTGGCTCGACACCTCGAACCACATCGACCTGTACGACAACCCCGCGTATGTGGACCCGGCCACGGCACGCCTCACCGGCTGGCTCACCGAGCGCCTGTGAGCCGGCCCGGGGCACCCGCGCGGCGTTCCGGCCGTCAAGCGACCGCGAACAGCTGCCAGGTGCCCGGTACCCCCTTGAGTGAATGGGTGCCCCTGTCCACAAAGGAAAGACCCGAACCGAGCACCAGCGCCCTGACGACGTCGGTGACGAGAACCTCACCCGGGGCCGCCTGCGCCGCCACCCGTGCGCCGACGTGAACCGCAAGACCGGCAACTGAATCCTGCCGGTGCTCAACCTCGCCGGTGTGCAGCCCGGCCCGGATCTCGAGCCCAAGCTCGCGGAGGCTGTCGCGGATATCGCACGCGCACCGGACCGCGCGCGCCGGGCCGCTGAACGTCGCCAGAAAACCGTCGCCGGCGGTGTCGATCTCGACCCCGCCGAAGCGGCCAAGCGAGGCCCGCACCGCCGCGTGATGGCTCTCCAGAATATGGCGCCACTCCCGGTCGCCGACGCGGTCCGCTTTCGCGGTGGAGTCGACGATGTCGGTGAACAGCACGGTCGACAGCGTCCGGTCCGGATCGACACTGCCCCGCGCACCGGTGAGAAACTCCGCGATCTCGCCCAGCATGGGGTCGGGGTCACCGAGGAAGGGAAGCACGTCATCCCCGGGAAGCTCGACGTACCGGCCGTGCGGCGTGAGCTCCGCCGCGGCACGTACCGACTTCGGGTCGATCATGTTGGCGTTCGCGCGCTCCAGAAACAGCGTGGGAGCCTGCACACAGGTGAACACGGGCCGCAGGTCGGCCTCGGCTCCCCACCGCAGCAGTGTGGCCGCGGCGTTCGGGGTCGCCGACTGCCGTTCCCACCGGCGCCACCACGTCCGCAGCCGGGGATCGTCCGCGTGCCCCGGCGCCGCGAGGTCCAGCATGTGGCCGTTGCCCCACCCCTGCTCGATCGTGTCCCACAGGAGCTGCATCTGGGCCGGGTCGGCGATGACGGCCGCGGGCGTCGTGATGAACGCCATCGCCGACAGCACCAGTGCCGAGATGCGCTGCGGGTTGGTCGCCGCGAACATGGCCCCGATCCCGCCACCGTCCCCCCAGCCGACGAAGGCGGCCTGCTCGGATTCCGCGGCGTCCATGACGGCGCCGACATCTTCGGCCCGCTGTTCCAGCGTCACCATCCCCGCCACCCGGTCGGAAAGCCCGGTCCCGCGTTT
The DNA here is from genome assembly GCA_036824445.1 of Streptosporangiaceae bacterium. GTDB lineage: Bacteria > Actinomycetota > Actinomycetes > Streptosporangiales > Streptosporangiaceae > UBA9676. The sequence continues at coordinate 13,971 of DAITAE010000024.1, forward strand.
GTCGAAAATGACCACGCGGCCTATGCCCGCCAAGCGCTCCAGGAAGTAGGCCAGCTCCGGCAGTTCCCACATGACTTCGAGATGCGTGACCCACCCCATCGTCATCACGATGTCGCGCTCGCCCTGCCCGAAGACCTGGTAGGCGATATCAACGTCGCCAGAGCGCGTAAACCGCGTCTCGGCCGCCCTCGCCATCGAAGACCCTCCCGATTGCCGCTCCTGGTTGCAAGCTCAGGGCCCGGCCGGACGCAGCCAGGCCGACCGGTCATCCGATCCGCGCGGGGCCAGCACGGACAGCCCTGCGGGTTGCTGACGGGCCCAGCGCTAGATCGTTGTCGTGCACGGCCACGGATCCCCGGCGTCCGGCGCTGCGGGGATGCCTCGGGCCGGAATCCCCGCAACACCGTGACCGGCGGCGCGATCCGCATGCCCCCTCTAGCCAGCGACGATACCTCACCCCCGCGGCGCCGAAACGGCTGGCGCCACCCGGCCGCCGCGCCGGCCTCTGAGGTTGCGGTTCTTGATGAGGTCGCCGCGCGGCCCATACCGCACGAGGCTGGGGCCGACTTGCGCTCGCCGGCCGGGACCCGGGCGAGCGGTCATCACGCCTGGATATCACAGGCGTGACCAGTCAAATACTTTGACTGGTCACGAATGACCTGCATAGCCTGTTCAAAGGTCACGCTACGGCCCTGCGGCGGGCCGGGCGGCCTGGGAGGTGCCCGATGCTCGTGCTGCTGCAAGACGGCTGTCCCGTCCCCGCCGATGTCCGTCCCAGGGACCGGCTTCTGGTCCGCCTCCATGCGTCCCGCCTCGACCGCGACCTGGCCGCCGGGGAGTCGCCGGACGCGACCGTGGCGCTGTCGCTGCGGGCCCGGATCCTGGTACGAATGCAGACCAGGCGCGACCTGGCCCGGTCCGCGCAGCGCGTCCTGGCTGCCGCGGCGCACGCGCCGGAAGCAGGCCACCTGCCGGTTCCGGTCTGCGGGGACCGGATCCAGGACTGCTCGCCGGAGCTCCGGGACCTGATCCGCCGCCTGCTCGCCGTCGGCCCGGTGTCTGCACAGGGAGTTGCCCAGGCCAGGGCCCTGCTCGCCGACGCCACCAGCCCCGTCTATCACCGGGCCAGCGCCGACAACCTGCGCGCCCGGGTCCGCGCCGCGGTTGATGCCCTGAGCCTCTGCTAAGAGGCTCCGGCAATGTGCGCTGGATCCGGGGCAGCCCGGGCAGACTCGGGATAGGACGCGCGGCGCTTCAGCCGTCGTGCCCGAACCGAGAGGATCGGATGGCACAGAACAAGTTCGCCTCCGTGGATGAATACATCGGCTCCTTTCCGGCTGACGTCCAGGCGATACTCCGGCAGGTCCGCCGCAAGATCCGGGACGCCGTGCCGCTCGCCGGCGAGACGATCAGCTACCAGATGCCGACCATGACGCTCGGCGGCGCGCCCTTGCTGTACTTCGCGGGCTGGAAGCGCCACATCAGCCTCTACCCGGCGCCGGCCGGGGATGAGTCCTTCGAGCGCCGGATCGAGCCGTACCGGGCCGAAAAGAGCACCGTGAAGTTCCCGCTGTCCAGGCCCATTCCTTACGACCTCATCGAGCAGGTGGCCCGGCTGCGCGCCGAACAGCTGCAGCGCGGCGGCACCTGACCCGCGTGGACGGTCACCGCAACCCGCGCGCACCGGAAGTGGCGGACGCGGTGCGCGCGGGCGTGCGCGCCCTTCAGGTCCGCTCGGCGACCAGACCGGCCTGAGCGCCTACACAGAAAAGAGCCTTGCCGCGCTGCCATGGCTGCTCGCCACATAGACCCTGCTGGCTGCGGGAGGCCGCGCCCGGTGCCCGCCTAGCGCCAGTGATCAAGCGGCATGGGGCCACGGCTGAGGATCGTCCGGATCGCGAAGGTGCTCCGTGCCTCGATGACCGACGGGATCGTCAGGATCTGGCCCAGCAGCAGCTGCTCGTAGCTCGCGAGGTCGGGCACGGCGGCTTCCACCAGGAAATCCTCGGTTCCGGAGACCAGGTAACAGGCAACGACGGCGGGGATGGCCAGCAGGGCCTCCTCGATCCGCGATGAGGTGTCCTGCGAGTGGCCCTCGACTCTCAGGCCGATGAAGACGGTCAGCCCGAGCCCGGCCGCTGCCCTGCTCACGTCGGCGTGGTATCCCGCGATGATCCCGCTGGCCTCCAGCGCCTTGACACGCCGCAGGCACGCTGACGGCGACAGCGCGATGGCATCGGCGAGATCCACGTTCGCGATCCGGCCGTCACGCTGCAGCCTGGCGACGATGGCACGATCCACCCGGTCCGGTCTATGCTCCGGCACGAAACCTACTCTACAACCGATACAGCACAACGATATTGCGCTGCTGGCCCTAGTTGGCGCCATATTTGCCATCGCGTGCGGGCCCATTTCGGCCACGCTGGAGGCATGACACAGTCATCCGCGCACACGTTGGGCAGCCCGCAGCACCTGACGACCTCGCGGGGCGCCGCCCTCTACATCGGTGCCCTCCTCGGCCCTGGCCTCCTGCTCCTTCCCGGTCTCGCCGCCGCCGAGGCCGGGCCAGCGTCCGTCCTGGCCTGGCTCGCCCTGCTCGGCCTGTCCGGCCTGTTCGCCGCCATCTTCTCGGCGTTCGGCAGGACGTCTCCCTCGGCGGGTGGGGTCATGGGATACGTGGCCGCGGCCCTGGGCCCGCGGGCCGGGCGCGTGGCCGGCTGGTCCTTCCTGGCCGGAGTGATCGGCGGCGCGCCCATCGTCTGCCTCATCGGAGCCAGCTATGTCACCGGGCTCACCGGCGGCGGCTACCTGGCGCGCGCGACCACCGCCGCGATGCTGTTGCTGACCCTGCTCGCGCTCGCGGCCGGCGGGCTCCGGGCGAGCACCGGCGCCCAGCTCATCCTCGTCAGCCTGCTGATCGGTGTGGTGATCGTGGCCGTCGCCGGGTCGGCGGGCTCGGCGCGCGCCGTCAACTGGACCCCATTCGTGCCGCACGGCTGGCTGTCCATCGGGCACGCGGCCACGACGCTGATGCTGTCGTTCGTGGGCTGGGAGGCGGTCGCGCCGCTGACGACACGCTTTGCGAACCCATCCCGGCAGCTGCCGCGGGTAGTGGCGATCGCGCTGGCGGCCACGAGCGCGCTCTACCTGAGCCTGGCGATCGCCACGATCAGCGTGCTCGGGCCGGGAGCGGCTACCACCGTCCCGCTGGCCGACCTGCTTCGCCGTGCCATCGGCCCGGCCGGCACGGCCACCGCAGCGGCGGCAGCGGTCGTGCTGACGCTGGGCGCGACGAACGCCTACGTCACCGGCGCAGCGACGATGGCACAGCAGCTGACCGGTTCGCCTTCGGCCGCCGGCCAGCATCCCCGGCCATCTGCCCGGTTCCTGGCGGCGATCGCCGCGGCGGGCCTGATCCTGATGACGCTCTACGGGCTCCGGCTGGTGGGCACCGCATCGCTGGTCGCGGTGCCTACGGCACTCTTCCTCTCCGTCTACCTGGCCAGCATGATCGCCGCCGCGCGGGCACTACGCGGCCCCGCCCGCGTGGCAGCCGTCCCCGCCGCGTTC
>DAITAE010000416.1:0-4503 GCA_036824445.1 Streptosporangiaceae bacterium
CGCGCCCGCCGATAATAATCCGGCCGCACGTCATAGTCGGAACAGTCTCGCACATGCTGAACGGCCGCGCGAACCGAACCGCCCAGACCGGGGATGACCCAGGTGCTAGCAGATCTTGTGGATCCAGCCGTGCGGGTCGGGGCGGTCGCCGTACTGGATGCCCATGAGTTCCTCGCGCAGCCTGAGCGTGACCGGTCCTGGCGTGCCGTCGCCGATGACCCATCCGCCGCTGGCGGACCTGACCGTACCCACGGGGGTGATCACGGCGGCGGTCCCGCAGGCGAAGACCTCGGTCAGCTCGCCGGCTGCGCAGCTGGCCTGCCAGGCGTCGGCCGAGATCTTGCCCTCCTCGACCTGGTAGCCGAGATCCCGGCCGAGGGTCAGCAGCGAGTCACGGGTCACCCCGGGCAGCAGCGTCCCGGTCAGCTCCGGCGTCATGATCCTGGCGTCCGGCCCCTGCCCGTAGACGAAGAACAGGTTCATGCCGCCCATCTCTTCGACCCAGCGGCGTTCCGCTGCGTCCAGCCAGACGACCTGGTCGCAGCCGTTGTCCACGGCCTGCTGCTGCGCGGCGAACGCGCCGGCGTAGTTGCCGCCGCACTTGGTTGCACCGGTGCCGCCGGGCGCCGCCCGGGTGTACTCGTGCGACAGCCAGACGGTGACCGGCTTGATGCCGCTGGGGAAGTAGGCGGCGGCGGGCGAGGCGATGAGGGTGAACTGGTACGACTGCGACGGCCGGTTGATCCCCAGCCCGACCTGTGTGGCGATCATGAACGGGCGCAGGTAGAGGCTGCACCCCTCGGCGTCGGGCACCCAGGCGCGATCCTGCGTCACCAGCAGCTCGATGGCCCGGACGAAAGCGTCTTCGGGCAGCTCCGGCATCGCCATGCGGCGTGCCGAGGCGTTGAACCTCGCCGCGTTCCCCCAGGGGCGGAACGCGGCTATCGCGCCGCCTGCCTGCCGGTACGCCTTCATGCCCTCGAAGATCTCCTGCGCGTAGTGGAAGACCTGGGTGGCCGGGTCCAGCGTCAGCGGGCCGTAGGGCTCCAGCCGGGCGTCATGCCAGCCGCGTTCCGCCGACCACCGCATGGTGACCATGTGATCGGTGAACACCGCGCCGAATCCCGGTGCCGCCAGGCGCCGTTCGCGCTCGGCGGCGGGAACGGGGTGATCGCTGATGTGAACGTCGAACTCGATCTCGGCACTCGGGCTGATCGCCGTCATTACAGGTCCTTCCTCCAGGCCCGGCGCTGCCGGGCCGCTGGGCCTGGCGCCGTTGCCCGGCCCGCGTTGCGGCGCGGCCACCCGCCGCGCCGCCATTCCATCTTGCCGCGCGGCGCGGGGACCTATGGCACCCGGGCGCGGCTCAGCCGGCTACTCGCTCGGCGATGTCGTCGCCGACCTCGGCGGTGGACCGTGCCGCCCACGCGCCCTGGCGCTCCACCAGGTCGTCGGCGGCCGCCTGCTCGATCCTCGCCGCCTCGGCGGCGAAGCCGAGGTGCTCGCAGAGCATCGCCGCCGACAGGATCGCGGCGGTGGGGTCTGCCTTCTGCTGGCCCGCGATGTCCGGCGCGCTCCCGTGCACCGGCTCGAACATGCTCGGCGCCGTCCGCTCCGGGTTGATGTTGCCGCTCGCGGCGAGCCCGATGCCGCCGGCGACGGCGGCGCCGAGATCGGTCAGGATGTCACCGAAGAGGTTGTCGGTCACGATCACGTCGAACCGCTCGGGCTGGGTGACGAAGAACATCGAGGCGGCGTCCACGTGGCTGTAGTCCACCGTGATCCCGCCGAACTCCTTTCCCACCTCCGCCACGGTGCGCTGCCACAGGTCGCCGGCGTAGGCGAGCACGTTCGTCTTGTGCACGAGCGTAAGGTGCTGCCGCGACCGCCGGGCAGCCAGCTCGAACGCGTACCTGACCACCCTGCCCACCCCGAACGCGGTGTTGAGGCTCTCCTGGGTCGCCACCTCCGCCGGGGTGCCCTTGCGCAGCACGCCGCCCGAGCCCGTGTACGGGCCCTCGGTTCCCTCCCGGACGACCACCATGTTGACCGACTCGGACCGGACCCCGGCCAGCGGTGTGGCCACCCCCGGGTACAGCCTGACCGGCCGCAGGTTCACGTACTGGTCCAGCTCGAACCTCAGCCGCAGCAGCAGTCCCCGCTCCAGCACGCCGCTGGGCACGCTCGGGTCGCCGAACGCCCCGAGCAGGACCGCGTCGTGGCCGCGGATCTCCTCCAGCACCGGGTCCGGCAGGGTCTCCCCCGTCCGGTGCCACCGCTGGGCGCCCAGGTCGTAGGCGGTGGCGTCCACGGCGATCGCGGCCGCCTTGAGGACCTTGAGAGCCTCGGCGACCACCTCGGGGCCGATTCCGTCGCCACCGATCACGGCGAGCCTTATCGCGGAAGATCCCATGCGCCGTACCTTACTTGGCGGATGGGTCGCCGACGTCTCCGCCGTTGTCACGCCGGTCCAGGGCCACCTGAACGGCATGCGCGGCCGGGCCGGTTGGCCCGGTGCCGCCGCCTGGCCCGGCCGGGCCGGACGGCCCGGTGCGCCCTGGGCGCTCGGTGCCGCTGCCCGCGGCCGGGTCGGGCTGGTCCCAGTGATACATGTCATACACGGTGAATTTCTCCTGCTGAGTAGCTGGCGAACGGCTGGTCCATGTGGCTTCAGCCCATATCCAGGTCAACCGACCGGCCCACGACCGCGCCGATGGTGGAGATGATGTCGTCGAGAACCCCGGGCGGGATCGCGGAGTCCACGGTGAGGACGATCAGCGCATGGCCGCCCCGCGCGTCCCTGCATACCTGCATGCCGGCGATGTTGATCCCTTCGCCGCCCAGGATCTGGCCGACGACGCCGACGATGCCCGGGCGGTCGGTGTAGGTGAGGAAGACCATGTGCTCGGCCGCCGCGATCTCCATGTCGAAGCCGTTGACCTCGACCAGCTTCTCGATCTGCCGGGGGCCGGTGAGGGTGCCGCTGACCGAGACCACCTGGCCGCCGGGCAGGGTGCCGCGCACGGTGACCAGGTTGCGCCAGTCGGGGCTGACGGCGTCGGTGGACAGGCTGACCTCGACGCCCCGCTGGGAGGCGAGCAGCGGCGCGTTCACGTAGGTGACCGCCTCCTCGACGATGCCGCCGAAGACACCCTTGAGCGCGGCCAGCTGCAGGACCCGGGCGTCGTGTGCGGCGATCTCGCCGCGCACCTGCACGTCGAGCCTTGCCGCGACCCCGCACGCCAGCGCCGTGAAGATCCTGCCAAGCTTCTCGGCCAGCGGCAGCCCTGGCTTGACGTCTTCGTGCACCGTGCCGCCCTGCACGTTGACAGCGTCGGGCACGAACTCACCCGAGAGCGCGAGCCGGACCGACCTGGCCACCTGGGTGCCCGCCTTCTCCTGTGCCTCGTGGGTGCTGGCGCCCAGGTGGGGGGTGACCACCACGTTGGGGAACCCGAACAGCGGGCTGTCGGTGCACGGCTCGGTGGCGAAGACGTCGATGCCCGCGCCGCCGACCCGGCCGTCCTTGAGCGCCAGCGCGAGCGCGTGCTCGTTCACGATTCCGCCCCGCGCGGCGTTGACGATCAGCACGCCGGGCTTGACGAGCCGGAGTTCCCGTTCGCCGATCAGGCCGGCGGTCTCCGCGGTCTTCGGCAGGTGCACGGTGATGAAGTCAGCCTCCGCGAGCAGGTCCTCCAGAGGGACCAGGCGGACGCCCAGCTGCGCGGCGCGCGCGGTGGGCACGTAGGGGTCATAGGCGATCACCTGCATGCCGAACGCGGCCAGCCGCTGGGCGACCAGCTCCCCGATCCGGCCGAGGCCGAGGATCCCCGCCACCTTCCCGTAGAGCTCGGCGCCGGTGAACTCCGACCGCTTCCACTCGCCCGCCTTGAGCGAGGCCATCGCCTGCGGCACGTTGCGGGCGGTAGCGAGCAGCAGCCCGACGGCGTGCTCGGCTGCGCTGACGGTGTTCGAGCTGGGCGCGTTCACCACCATGACGCCTGCCTTGGTGGCGGCCTCGACGTCGACGTTGTCGAGGCCCACGCCGGCCCGGGCGAGGACGCGCAGGTGCGGCGCATGCGCCAGCGCCTCGGCGTCGATCCGTGTCGCGCTCCGGACGATCACCGCGTCCACGTCGGCGAGCGCCCGGAGCAGCGCGGGCCGGTCGGCGCCGTCCACATGTCGCACCTCGAACGCGGATTCGAGCTGGGCGATCGCGGCGGGTGACAACTCTTCGGCAACGAGAACGGTAAGTGTAGGCACAAGAGCAGCCCTTCGGGCGTCGTCGTCGGTCGTCACAGCTTAGCCAAGCTTGTGAAAGCCTTCACGAACTGCTCCGTGGGAACGGCCTGTCCTCCATCAGCCGTCCGCGTCCTCGTCGTCTGCCAGCCAGCTCATCAGCGGCCGCAGCTTCGCTCCCACCTGCTCGATCTGTTCGGCGTGCAGGGCCTCGCGCCGCTTGAGGAAGTTGGGCCGCCCACTGTCGAACTCCTCCACCAGCTC
>DAITAE010000417.1:0-4498 GCA_036824445.1 Streptosporangiaceae bacterium
TCGAGGCGGCCTTCCAGCCCGGCGACCGCACGCACGCGATCGGGACGTGGGCCGGATTCAGCGGGGTGTCCTCCGCGATAGCGCCCTTCCTCGGCGGGTGGCTGCTGGAAGCCGGCAGCTGGCGGTGGATATTCCTGATCAACGTCCCGGTCGCCGCGGCGGTCGCGTGGATGACGCGGCGCCACGTCCCCGAGTCCCGGGACACGTCGATGTCCGGGAGCGCCGACTGGCCCGGCGCGCTGGCCGGCGTCGCCGCGCTGGCCTCGATCACCTACGCGATCATCGTTCTGCCTGGCGGGGGCGTCAGGTCGCCGGGGTTCGCCGCTGCCGCGGTCCTGGCCCTGCTGTCCTCGGCCACCTTCGCCGTCACCGAATGGCGCGGGAGCCATCCCATGGTCCCGCCGGCGATCTTCCGGCCGGCGCAGTTCCGCGCCGCGAATGCCGTCACCTTCGTCGTCAACGGCGCCCTGGGCGGCTTCGCGTTCGTCTTCATCCCCGCCCTCGAGATCGTCGCGGGCTATAGCCCGGTGGTGGCGGGCTCGGCACTGGTCCCGGTCACGGTCGTGACCTTGCTGCTGTCGGGAGCCAGCGGCCGGCTGGCTCAGCGGATCGGTCCCCGGCCGCCACTAGTGGTGGGTTGCCTGTTGTGCACGGTTGCGTCCATGCTCGCCGTGCGCATCGGCCCCCACGCCGACTACTGGACGGCCGTATTGCCGGTGGCCTTGCTGTTCGGCCTTGGCCTGGCGTCCCTCTTGCCACCCCTGACCGCCAGTGCGATGAACTCCGCCCCGGACTCCCTGGCCGGTCTGGCCTCCGGGGTGAATAACGCCGTGGCGCGGGTCGCGGGCCTGCTCTGGATCGCCGCGCTGCCGCCCATCACCGGCCTCACCGGTGCGGCCTACGCCGACCCGGTGCAGTTCGGGTCCAGCTTCGCCCAGATCAGCTGGATCTGCGCGGCAGCGTTCGCCGGCGCCGCAGTGCTCGCCGCAGTCTTTATCACCGGGCCCCGCCGCCCCACCCCCGCACCAGGGCCGGCGCTCATTCAAACTCCGGTGCCCCACCTCGCCTGCCCGGTCGCCTTCCGCCACGCACCGGGACAAACCCGCGGACCGAACAGCAGCCGAACGGCCCGCAAGCTCGACGAGGGGCCGGTCTGACGGGCTATCGCGCCGGTCGAACTAGCAGTGCGGTCACTGTGCGTGAGTAGCGGCTGTGCACTGTGGTTGTCCTGGGCATCGAAGCAGCGGATAGAGGCCGTTCCACTGTTAGGCGTAGGCGGTGGTGGTGACAGTCGCGGTCGTTTCGCGGCGGGATGCGGGCGGGTCAGTGGCCTGCGGCGCGGGTGAGCCTGCCAGCCAGGGCGAGGATGTGCTCGGCGAGTTCGGGCGGGTCGAGTATCTCGAATTCGGCGCCAAGGATGGCCACGTAAATCGCGAGCACGTCGGGTGATTCGGCGCCGGTTAGCAGGATGCAGGAGTTCTCCCCATAGGCCTGGAGGTGGCCGACGGTGGGCGGCAGGCGCTGGGCGGCCTCCTGGGCGGGCAGGTGCAGCCGGATGCGGGCCTGGTAGCGGTAGAGCGCGGATGATATCGAGCGGGACACATAGGCGGCGGGGTCGCCGCCGGGCGGGTCGCGCGGGGTGAACCGGGGTCCTGTGATCAGGGCTGAGCTGATCCGGTCGGCGCGGAAGGTACGCCAGCCGTCTTTGGCTAGGTCCCAGGCGAGCAGGTACCAGTGGCGGCCGGTGTGCACCAGGTGGTGTGGCTCCGCGGCGCGGCTGCCCTGGGTGCCGTCGTGGCTGGTGTAGCCGAACCTGATCCGCAGCCGGTCCCGGGCGGCGGTGGCGATGAGCGTCAGGGCCGCTGGGTCGACCGGGGGCCCGGCGCCGGGCAGCGGCAGGGTGACCGCGTGCAGCGCGCCGACCCGGTGGCGTAGCCGGGAGGGGAGCACCTGCTCCAGCTTGGCCAGCGCGCGGACCGAGGCCTCCTCGATCCCGGTGACGGTGCCCCCGGCTGCGGTGCGCAGGCCGACCGCGACCGCGACGGCTTCCTCGTCATCGAGCAGCAGCGGGGGCAGCGCGGCGCCGGCGCCGAGCCGGTACCCTCCGGCGGCGCCGGGCACGGCGTCCACTGGGTAGCCGAGGCTGCGCAGCTTGTCCATGTCGCGGCGCAGGGTCCGAGGGCTCACGCCGAGGCGGTCGGCCAATTCGGGGCCTGGCCAATCGCGGCGTGCCTGCAACAGCGCCAGCAGGCGCAGCAGGCGGCCCGAGGTTTCCAGCACGAGATCTGAGTCTGCCAGCCATCGCGGACAGAAGCTGACCGCAATGGCCGTTAGCGTCGCCGACATGAGCGAAACAAACAGCACCTGCGACAGCGAGATCCGCCCCTTCCGGATCGACATCCCGCAAGCCGACCTTGATGACCTGGGTGAGCGGCTTGCTCGCACCCGCTGGCCGGCCGAACTGCCCGGCGCCGGCTGGGCGGCAGGGGTCCCGGTGAGTTACCTGAAGGACCTGGCTGCCTACTGGGGCACCGGCTACGACTGGCGCGCCCACGAGGCCAGGCTGAACCAGTTCCCCCAATTCACCACCGTCATCGACGGCCAGACGGTGCACTTTGTGCACGTCCGCTCCGCCGAGGCGGGCGCGCTGCCGCTGATCATCACGCACGGCTGGCCCGGCTCGGTGGTGGAGTTCCTGAACATCATCGGCCCGCTGACCGATCCTGCGGGCCACGGCGGCAACCCTGCCGACGCCTTCCACGTGGTGGCCCCGTCGCTGCCCGGCTTTGGCTTCTCTACCCCGCTGGCCGGGCCGGGCTGGGACACCAGGCGGATCGCCCGCGCCTGGGCGGACCTGATGCACCGGCTCGGTTACCACCGCTACGGAGCTCAGGGCGGCGACACCGGCGCGGTCGTCTCCCCCGAGCTTGGCCGCACTGACCCCGACCATGTCATCGGGGTGCATGTCAACAACCTGGGCACCTTCCCCTCCGGCGACCCGGCCGAACTGGCCGACCTCACCGAAGCCGACCAGGCCCGGCTCACGTTCATGGACAAGTGGGGCCGGGAAATGAGCGGGTATGCGATCATCCAGTCCACCAGGCCGCAGACACTCGCCTACGCACTCACCGATTCCCCGGCCGGGCAACTCGCCTGGATCGTCGAGAAGTTCAAGGAATGGACCGACCCGGCCGCCGAGCTTCCCGACGACGCGGTCGACCGCGACCTGATCCTCACCGACGTGAGCATGTACTGGCTAACCGGCACCACTGGGTCGGCGGCCCGCATCTACTACGAAGGCGCCCGCACCTGGGGTCAGGCCCGGCCAAAATCCCCGGTGCCGACCGGGGTGGCGGTGTTCCCCAATGACACCACCATCCGGCCCCTCGCCGAACGCGACCACAACGTCGTGCACTGGTCCGAGTTCAGCCGTGGCGGCCACTTCGCCGCCCTGGAAGTACCCGACCTGCTGACCGGCGACATACGGGAGTTCTTCCGCCAGGTCCGCTGATGCCACCGGTAGCCGGCTGGGGCCGGCTTTATACCCACCCATCCCAGCCCGACTACAGGCGGGCTGATTCACGCGACGGCTGCGCCCGGTCCTGGCACGGTGTTCTCTCCGGGCGGGCCGGCGCGGTGCAGCGACGTCGGTCATGGTCGATACCGAACGGATGCGGGTACCGCGGGCCCGAGACCATGATCAGTTAAAAGCTGCGTCCTCGACACGAGCTCTTGCAGAAAGGCCTCTTTGTCTTGATAGGCTTCCGTCTCTCGGAAGGCACGATGCGGATCGAATTCTCTGTCCTCCATCCAGTTCCATTCCTGGACCCAGCTGGCAAGATTATCGAGGGGTTGAAGGATCGCGCCGTGAGTTCTCTCCAACCGTTCGCAAACGAGACTCCACCAAATCACCTCCCATCCGAGCAGAGCAACTACTAGTTGTTCTCTCAAAGACTCTTTCTCGTCTCTTCGAGCCACGTTAACTCGTCCAAGACACCACAAGACTTTGCGCAGATCGTGAATGGGCCGATGATCCCTGGCGTGCATATCTGGTGGATACGCTCCGAGAAACCTTGATCTGTTGATTTCCTCGCCGCAGCCAGGGCAAGGCGGGTAAATGCTATCCCATGTTGGACGCCAACATGTGTGCAGGCCGAAGGCTGTCTCCCCCGCTCTCCACATCAGCTCTGAAAATCGGCATCGCGCCGCAGCGATCTCGCCTGTTGAAAACTCGGCGTGAAGGCTAAGAACCCGGTCAACTTGACGAGCATCCTCATCGCTTTGGAGGTGTTGTCTTTGGATTTCGAGCCGCTCGCTTTGCTGTTTAATTAGTTCCTTCTGGTCTGACACCTCCTCGGCCTGCGTGCGGAACGCCATGACCGCGAACCGAGCAGTAAGAGCAGCGACAACCACCAAAAGCAGCGTGACCCCGGCTACGGCCCACGTTGCTACAACCAACGACATAGGACCACACCTTATCCCTCATCAGCGCAGGGTC
>DAITAE010000418.1:0-4494 GCA_036824445.1 Streptosporangiaceae bacterium
CTGGCGTGGGTCGCGGCCGTGCTTGCCGTCGACACTGGTGACGACACCGCGGCGCTGGCGGCCCGCGAGCGCCTGGCACCGCTACTGGCAGGGATCCAGGACCCCTTCTTGCACGCGGTATCCCAGCTGGCCATGGCGTGGAGCTTGCCGATCGCCGGCGACTTGGACGGGGCTCTGCGGGAGGTGGCGCCCTCGCTGAAGGAGCTGCGCGGGCAAGATGAACCCGTTTTCACGGCCATCGCCGCATTCGGCGCCGGCTCCCTGGAAACGGCGCTGGGCCGCCACGGCGACGCCTTCCGCCACCTGCGCGAGGCGCGCGACCTGGCGCAGCGATTCGGCGGTGACTGGCTCACCGCGGGCTGCCAGGCGCAGCTAGGCATCCTGGAGGTCCTCCGTGGCAGGCTCGATCAGGCCCGGGCGCTGGTCAATCAGGCGCTGGATCTGAGCCTGGCCGCCCGCAGCACTCCGTTTATGACCGTGTGCCTGGCCGCGCACGCCTGGCTGGCGCTCGCGGAGGGCGAACCGGAACGGGCGGCGCTGCTGGAAGGCGCGGCCGAGGGCCTGCGCCACCGGGTCGGCCTGCCAGCCTGGCCACTGCTGCGGAGGGTGGAGGCCGACCTGGTGGCCCAGGTCCGCCAGCGGCTGGGCGCGGGCCAGTTCGACCAGGCGTTCTCCGCCGGCTCTGCGCTCACCCAGCGCGAGGCGATAGCCATCGTCCGGGACCAGCGCGGCACTGGCACCCAGACGCCCTGAGCCCCCATGCATATCGCCCGACCCGCAGCCCTCAAAGTAAGGATCGCGGCCCCGTCAGAGCCCGGGAACGCAGCCTCCGCACCGGGATCGGCGCTCAACGAGCCGACAGACACCAGCCCTGGTGGGGTCGCCGGAGGCGTCTACACCGGCCCGCAGCCGCAGAACTCGAACAACGCGCACTCAGTGGCGCAGTACGACGTGGCCTGCTTCCAGGTATCGCAGCCCTGACGTCCCGGCCTGCATGCCAAGTCAAGGCACGAGCTGGCGCCCGTGCAGAACCCCGGTGGCAAGCAAGGCAATCGGTAAGGGCGCAGCTAAGTGAGCTAGCCGGCTGCTACCCATGCGTCATCGGTTGGGCGCGGTCCTTCGCGGCCGGATCGGGTTGTCGAGCGCGATGCCCTGAAGGGGCCGGAATGGTCCCGGCCCCCTCGAGCGGAGCGCGAATCTTGTCACGAATCGGCCACTACGGGTTCTGGTGCCGGGTCCGGCGACCGGAACGACGCCGGATCCGGGTGAGCAGCAACCCAGCCGCGGCGATCACCACGACGGCCACGATGCCGACGATCAGCCAGTAGTAGCTTGTGCCGGAGCCGCCTCCGTAGTTGTAGGCACTGAGCAATGTGTGCACTGTCCTTCTCCTCCTAGCAGCGCCAGTTAGATGGGCCACCAGCCATCGTGCGGGAACGGGGCACCCCGCCACATCTGGCAACCGGCCAGATCCCGTCCGCATGGCTCTATACGGCTGACTAAACCTCTGCTCAGTAGCTATATGGCCCTATGGAAACATCCATAGATCCCTGGAGCGGGCCGCGCGCAGGCCCGCGCCCGGCGCGGCGCTCAGCCGCGCAGGCCCAGGTCGTGGGCGATAGTGGCGGCCTGGACGCGGCCGGTTACCCCGAGCTTGCGCAAGATGTTCGAGACGTGGACGGCGGCGGTGCCGGTGCTGATGAACAGCCGCTGCCCGATCTCCCGGTTGGTGAGGCCCTCCCCTATCAGGCGCAGCACGGCCACCTCGCGTCCGGTCAGCCCATACTGGGCGCCTGCGTCGCCAGCGGAGCCTCCGGCCCGCAGCTGCTCCGCCACCAGCCGGGCCAGCTCAACCGCGCCGTCCAGGGATAGGGTCAGCCCTTCATCCCACCGCTGCGAAAACCCAACAGCCCCGAGGCCGGCTTGCGCGCTGGCCAGCGCGGCGTCGTGCGCGGGCCGCTCGGCGGGGGGCAGTGGGGCTGCCAGGGCCTGGCGCAGCCGGTGGCTGGCCGCGAGCAGGCGCGCAGCGTCGGCTGGCGCGGAGCCGGCGCAGCGCCCGGCGATCGTTTCCAGCACGCTGGCCGCACGCCAGCGATCGCCAAGCTGAACATGGATCCTGAGACTTTCGCCCAGCATCGGGGCCGCTTCAGGGTCGCCGCTGCCGGCAATCACGGCCAGTTCGTGCAGCGCCCACGCCACACCCTCCAGATAGCCGATCTCCCGCGCGAGCTCCAGCGCCCGGTGCAGCCGCGCAGAAGCACGCTCATCGTCGCCCGCATAATGGGCAGCCACCCCGAGGTTGACCAGCGCGGCAGCGGCCTCCTGGCGCCGGCCGGTGGCTTCGAAATATGCCAGCGCCCGGCCGCACTGCAACTCCGCCTCGGCGGCGTCGCCCTCCAGCCAGGCCACGAACCCCAGGCAGTCCTCGGAGGCGGCGACCCCGGCGGCATCGCCCAGTTCGGACCACGCGGCCAGGCTCTGCTGGTGCAGCCGCCGCGCCTGCGCGTACTGGCCTTGCTCGCGGGCGATCGCGCCGAGGAACTGCAGCGTGGTGGCGGTCCCGGCCAGGTGGCCCTGCCGCTCGTACAGGGCATGTGCCTGGCGGAGCCGTTCTGTCGCCGTCTGGTAGTCGCATTGCAGAAAGGCCAGCACGCCCGCGCCGGTCAGCACGTCTGCCCGGACCCCGTCGCTCATTTGCCCGCCCACCAGGGTGGCTTGCTCGAGCCAGCAGCGGGCCTCTTGATAACTGCCCCGGCGGTACCAGTAGGGCCACAACATCGCGGCCAGCCGGCCGCCCGTCTCCGGGTCGGCGGGCAGCTGCCGTGCCAGCGCCGCGCTCAGGTTGTCGTGTTCCAGGGCCAGGCGCTGCAGCCAGCGGGACTGGTCGACGCCATCCAGACCTGCCCGCGCCTGCCCGGCCAGGGAGAGGTAGAACTCGCCGTGGGCGCGCTGCACCGTGGCGAGCTCCCCGGACTCCTCCAGCCTGGCCTGGGCGTAGTGCTGCACGGTGTTCAGCAGCCGGTACCGTTGCTCCAGTCCCAGGTCGGCCACCTGAACCAGGGACTTGTCCACCAGCGCCGCGAGCAGCTCCACCACGCTCGCCGGCTCGACCCCTGTGCCCGAGGCGACCGGCTCGGCGGCAAGAAGTGAGAAGCTGCCCTGAAAGACCGACAGCCGCCGGAACAGGGCCTGCTCCTCCCGGCTAAGCAGCCGGTGACCCCAGTCGAGCGTCGCATCCAGAGTTTGGTGCCTCGCCGGTGCCGTGCGGCCCGGGTGGCGCAGCACGTGCTGCCCCTCGGACAACCTGGCCACGATCTCGGCCAGGCCGAGCGAACCGACCCGGGCAGCGGCTAGTTCCAGCGCCAGTGGCAGCCCATCGAGCAGGCGGCAGAGCCGTATCGCTGCCCGCAAATCAGCAGTATCCAGCCGAAAACCGGGCGACATCGCCTCCGCCCTCTCGGCGAACAGGGCGAGCGCATCGCTGCTCTCCTCCGCCGTCCGCGCGTCAGGGACATCCAGCCCGCCCAGCCGGAACACCCGCTCGCCGCTGGCACCGATAAGTTCCCGTGAGGTAGCAAGAATCGTCAGCGATGGACAGCGCCGCAACAGCCGTTCGGCCAGCTCTGCGCACTGCTGCACCACATGCTCGCAGTTGTCCAGGACCAGCAGTACCTTCTGCCGGGCCAGGTGCCGGCAAACAACAGCCACCGTATCTTCGCCCGGGGACTCCGGAACGCCCACGGCGGCGCCCACCATTGCGGGCAGCAGCCTGGGATCCGCCAGCGTTTCCAGGCCGGCCCAGCGCACGCCGCCGGTGAACTCGGCCTGGCACCGCTCGGCCACCGCCAGCGCTAGCCGGGTCTTCCCGCACCCGCCGGCGCCAACGATCGTCACCAGCCTCGCCTTAGGGGCCAGTGTGGCCAGGGTGTCAAGTTCCGGCTGCCGGCCTACCAGGCTGCTCAGCGCGACCGGCAGGCTTCCCGCATCGTCCCAGCTCACGCCCCTCCCGCCCCAAACCTACCCACCTCAACCACTCAACCGGCGCGGGCGGGACGATCGCTACCGGGTGCATCTCTGTAGCCGCCGCCGACTGAACTAGTCAGTTGACATATGTGCCCATTCTGGCTGCTGGTCCAGGATCGTGCCATGACCGATCCGTGCCTGCGAGACCCAGGCCGCATCGACGCCCTGCGCGACTGGGCATGGCAGCGAGGCCGTACCGACATCGTGCTTGACCTCGACCTGCACGCCAGTGCCTGGGCCTTCCAAGACGACCCCACCAGGCCCAACCTGGCCAGGCTGGCCGCGATCCTCCCCAGAGATCATGACGGCAGCGACCTGGCCGCCATCGTGCACCGGGCGGCGGTCACCGGGTGCCGGGCCGGCGACCTTGACTGCCTCCAGAAAGCCCTCCAGGCCTGGTGTCCCCAACTTTGCACCCGCATCACTGCCGACCTCCAGGAAATGGCCGCCGACCCCAGCCCCAGGTGAACG
>DAITAE010000419.1:0-4477 GCA_036824445.1 Streptosporangiaceae bacterium
CACGTCTGCTACGAACTGCTGGCGCTCATGGCCCTCGGCAAGCAGTAGCGCGGTAGAGCGCCTTGTAGCTATCTCCACGAGCGTGGCGTCCTGCTGATCGACCTCGCCTCGCCACGATCGATGTTGCCGTGGCCCGGTTTCGCCGGGATGCTGTCTGCTGGGCCGATCGCGCGGAGCAGCGGTGCTTCGGCGCAGGAGGGAGGGCAAATGCCTGGGCAGATTCCGACCGGTGAGATTCATCACCTGCGGCTCACGGTGACCGACCTGGAGCGGAGCCGGCAGTTCTACACCAGCCTGCTCGGCTTCGAGATCGCGGCGGAGTCGCCGCCGCCGGACGACCCGTCGGCGGGGGAGGTGTTCAAGATTCTCTTCGGCGGCGTGGTCATGATCCGCGGCAACCTGCTCCTGGGTCTGCGGCCGATGGCACCGGCCGGCGACCGGTTCGACCCGGACCGGGTGGGTCTTGATCATCTCAGCTTCGGCGTCACCAGCCGCGACGACCTGGAGCGGGCGGCGCGGCTCTTCGACGAGCACGGTGTGACGCACGGCGAGATCACCAGCCTGGCGTCGTTCGGTATCGACGTGCTTCCGTTCGAGGATCCGGACGGTGTGCAGCTGGAGCTGACCGCGCCGGTGGCCCAGCCCGCGTAGCGGAGCCGGCCTGCCGCGCGTTCACCGCGTCCGGCGGGCGCCGTCCGAGGGCACCGCGTCCAGATGACGCGGGGCCGGCCATTGGCACCGGGCGAACCGCTCGCCCACCGCCCGGCGCACCTGCGCACCGCGGTCAGCGGGCACCAGCGCGACGACGGAGCCGCCGAAGCCGCCGCCGGTCATGCGCGCACCGGCGGCGCCAGCGTCGATTGCCGCCTCGACTGCCGCGTCGGCCTGCGGCCAGGACACCTCGAACCGGCCGCGCAGCGACTGGTGCGAGGCCGTGAGCAGCGCGCCCAGCGCAGCCTGCTCACCGGACCGGAGCAGCTCGGCGGCCGCGAGGACGCGGCGGTTCTCCGAGACGACATGCTGGGAGAGCCGCCGCAGGGCCGGCTCGGCCAGCCCGTCCAACCCGGCCAGCGCCGCGGCGTCGTCAGTGACGTCCCGCAGCGACCGCACGCCCAGCGCGGCGGCGGCGTCCGCGCAAGCCCGGCGGCGTGCCGCGTAGCGGCCATCGGTCAGGGCATGCCGGGCCCGGGTGTCGATGACCAGCAGTGCCAGGCCGGCGTCGGGCGGGTACAGCGGGACCGCCGTCCCCGCGCCGCTCCGGCAATCGAGCAGCAGCGCGTGGCCGGCGCGGCACTGCAGGGCAGCCAGCTGGTCCATGATCCCCGTGGGCACGCCGACGAAGTCGTTCTCACCGCGCCGAGCCAGGGCCGCGAGCTCGCTCCGCGGCACAGACAGCCCGTAAAGCTCGGTCAGCGCGAGCGCCACCGAGCACTCGAGCGCGGCCGATGACGCGAGCCCGGCACCCATCGGCAGATCGGCGTCTATCGCCACATCGGCGCCCCCGCTGAGGTACCCCGCCTCGCGCAGCGCCCACGTCACCCCGGCGGCGTAGGCGGCCCAGCCGCCCACCGAGCCGGGTTCCAGCGCGCCGACCGACAGCGGTACCGGATCGCCAGCGGCCTGCCGGGACGTCAGCGTGATCCGCCCGTCGGGCCGCCGGGCAGCGGCCGCGAAGACCCCGGCACCGAGGGCGAACGGCAGCACGAACACCTCGTTGTAGTCCGGGCCGCCGAGCAGGTTGACCCGGCCGGGCGCGAACCAGGTGCCTTCCGGCTCCCGCCCGTACCAGCGGGCGAACCAGGCGCCGGCGTCCGCGCTCCCCGGCTGCTCCCAGCCGCTCATGATCGCGGGGGATGCTGCCCGGGCGCGGCGTCCGGGTCCGCGGACCTCAATTGCGCCGCGGCCTCCAGCGGATCCACCGGGTCGAAGAACACGCCCGCGCCCAGCTCCGCGGAGGCGAGGTGCCGTCGCACCCCCGGCGCGCGCAGAGCGGGCGCCAGATGCAGGTGCAGGTGTGCGGCGGACCAGTCATCCCCGCTGGCCGGCCGCTGATGGACCCACAGCATGTAGGGAGCGTCGCGCCCGAGGAGGCGTTCCAGCCGGGTCAGGCAGTCCACGAGGATCATGGCCAGGCCCGCGCGCAGCCGCGGGCCCGCCGCCGGGAGATCGGCGACGTGGCCGTGCGGCGCGATCAGCATCTCGTACGGCCACGACGGCGCCCACGGCACGCTGGCCCGCCACTCCGGGCCGCGGACGATCATCAGCCCGTCGCCGGGATTCGTGCACAGGTCGCAGTCGCTCTTCGACAGCTCGGCCCTGGGGATGGGAGGGATCTCACGGAACGCCATGATCTGGCTGTGGGGATGGTCGATCGTGGAGCCGATCATCCGCCCGCGGTTCTCGAACACGAACACGTAGCCGACGTCCTCGCGCGACCCGAGCGCCGCCGTGCGCGCGGACCATAGCTCGACGACCCGGGCCGACCGGTGCCCGCCCAGGGCCGGGAAGGATGAGTCGTGGTCCGGGCTGTGCAGGATCACCTCGTGACACCCGCCGGGCAGGGCAGGCCAGCGATTGGGAATGTGCAGCACGTCGTACGGCCCGGGCGCCTCGAGCCCGCCCGGGCAGAACGGGCACGAGCCGGCCGGAAGGTTGGGCCGGTGCTGCCGCCAGGGAGTCACGACGACGCAGGCACCCGTCAGCGGGTCGATCCTCAGGTCAGTCTCGCTCATATGTCTAGAGTGCGGTCATGAACCCAGTGCCCGTGGACGACGGGCTGGCCGCAGCCTACGCCCGGGACGGCGTCGTGTGCGTCCGCTCGGTCCTCGACGCCGGCCAGGTGGCCACGGCGGCCCGCGGGATCGGCGCGGTGCTCGCCAGCCCCGGACCGCTCACCCAGGTCGCCAGCGGCGACGATGACCCCGGCGCCTTCACCGAGGACTTCTGCCGGTGGCGGGAGATACCCGAGATCGAGCGGCTGGCGCGGCACTCCCGGGTTCCCGCCATCGCGGCCGCCCTGATGGCGACGTCGCAGGTCCGCTTCTATCACGATCACGTGCTGGTGAAGGAGGGCGGCACCAGGCAGCGCACCCCATGGCACCAGGACCAGCCTTACTACAACGTCGACGGGCGCGGCGTGAGCGCCTGGATCCCGGTCGACCCGGTGCCCGAGGCCGGGTGCCTGGAGCTGGTGGCCGGCTCCCACCGCGGCCCCTGGCTCATGCCGCGCACCTTCCTGCGCGGGGAGGCGCGGTGGTTCCCGGAGGGGACCCTCGCCGAGCTGCCCGACATCGAGGCCGACCGCGGCTCGTTCGACCTCCGCCGCTTCGAGCTGGCGCCGGGCGACGCGATCTTCTTCGACTTCCTGACCGCGCATGGGGCACCCGGCTTTCCCTACCCGGGCCGCCGCCGGATCCTGTCGCTGCGCTACCTGTCGGCCGATGCCCGGCACGCGCCGCGCCCGTGGGTCACCTCCCCGCCGTTCGAGGGACTCGACGCGGAACTCGCCGCCGGGGCGGCCATGGACCATCCGCTCTTCCCGGTGGTCTGGCCGTGACCGCACGGGTCCCCCCGCGATAGCCGTAGGGTTCGGTGCGGCGGCTCGGCGGGCCCGCTGGGAACCGGCCGGCAGACCGGGCTTCAAAAGAGCGCTTCCCGTCGTCACACTGGTCCTATGTACGACTTCGACGTCCTAGTGATCGGCTCGGGTCCCGGTGGCCAGAAGGCAGCGATCGCCGCGGCGAAGCTCGAGCGGCGGGCAGCGATCGTCGAGCGCAAGGACATGATCGGCGGGGTGTGCCTCAACACCGGGACGATCCCGTCCAAGACCCTGCGCGAGGCGGTCCTGTACCTGACCGGCCTGGACCAGCGGGAGATGTACGGGCAGGCCTACCGGGTCAAGGATGAGATCACCATCGCCGACCTGGCGGCCCGCACCAACCATGTGGTCGGCCGGGAGATGGACGTCGTCCGCAGCCAGCTGACACGGAACCGGGTCAGGATGCTGACCGGCACGGGCTATTTCACCGACCCGCACACGGTGGAGGTCGACGACGGCGCCGGCAGGCTGCGCACGGCCACCGCCGAGAAGATAGTGATCGCCACCGGCACCCGGCCCGCCCGGCCCAAGAGCGTTGAGTTCGACGAGCGCACCATCATGGATTCGGACGGGATCATCCAGCTGCAGCAGGTCCCGCGGTCGCTGGTCGTCGCGGGCGCGGGGATCATCGGGATCGAGTACGCGTCCATGTTCGCGGCGCTGGGCACCAAGGTCACGGTGGTGGAGCGGCGCGAGCGGATGCTGGAGTTCTGCGACGTCGAGGTGGTCGAGGCGCTCAAGTACCACCTGCGTGACCTCTCGGTCACCTTCCGGTTCGGGGAGACCGTGGCCTCGGTCGAGGCGCGGCCGGAAGGGGCCATCGCGATCCTGCAGAGCGGGAAGAAGATCCCCGCCGACACCGTCATGTACTCCGCGGGC
>DAITAE010000420.1:0-4476 GCA_036824445.1 Streptosporangiaceae bacterium
CGAGCAGCGGCGCCAACGCCGGCGTCAGGCGCGGCAGGTCGCGGTCGATCAGCTGCCGCTGCAGGGCGATCGTGGCCGTCGCCACAACCACCGATGAGCCGCGGCTGACCGCGTGCGCCACCGCGGGGACGAGGTAGGCGAGCGACTTGCCGGTCCCGGTCCCCGCCTGCACCGCGAGATGCTCCCCGGTCCCGATCGCGCGCCCGACCGCCTCGGCCATCGCGTCCTGCCCGGACCGGGCCGTCCCCCCGATGCCCGCCACCGCCGCGGCCAGCAGGTCGGCCACCGGCGGCAGCGACGCGCCCGCATCGCCGGACGGGGCGTCGCGCGGGAGCTTGCGGGTGTCGCCGGGAGGCACGTCTGGAACGCTACCGCGCCCCCCGGACGTCCCGGCGGCAGCGACGCCGCCGGGGCCGTCACCACGGCCTACCGCCGCCCGCCCGGTGCTGTCACGATGGACCACATGACCGAGCCACACCCATCCCCAGCCGCCTTCCGCGCCGCCCGCGACCTGCTGCTGCGCCGCCGCGATGACTATGAGACGGCCAGGCGCGAGTTCTCGTGGCCCGCGCTCGACGAGTTCAACTGGGCGCTGGACTGGTTCGACGTGATCGCGGCCGAGCACCCAGACCGGCTGGCGCTGCGGATCGTTGCCGACGCCGACGCCGCCGCGCAGCTCAGCTACGGCGAACTGGCCGCCCGGTCCAGTCAGGTCGCCAACTGGCTGAGCGACCTCGGGGCCAGGCGGGGCGACCGCCTGCTGCTGATGCTGGGCAACATCGCCCCGCTGTGGGAGGTCATCCTGGCGGCGATGAAACTCGGCGTGGTCATCATCCCGGCCAGCACGCTGCTCGGCACGGCCGATCTCGCCGACCGGATCGCGCGTGGCGACGTCCGGCACGTGGTGACCGAGGCAAGCCACTGCCCCAAGTTCGACGGCCTGGGCGGCCGCTGGACCGCGATCGCGGTGGGCCCGGGGCCGGGCGGCGGGACACCGGATGGCTGGCTCCCGTACGCGGACACGGCCGATTCCCCGGAGACGTTCGCCGCGGACGGCGTCACCAGGGCCACCGATCCGCTGCTGCTCTACTTCACCTCCGGCACGACGGCCCAGCCGAAGCTGGTCGAGCACACCCACGCGTCCTACCCGGCCGGGCACCTGTCGACGATGTACTGGATCGGCCTGCAGCCGGGGGACGTGCACCTGAACATCTCCTCGCCGGGCTGGGCCAAGCACGCGTGGAGCAACGTGTTCGCCCCGTGGAACGCCGCCGCTACCGCGCTGATCCTGGGCCACGAGCGCTTCTCGCCGCAGGCGCTGCTCGACGCGATCGGCGCGTGCGGGGTCACCACGTTCTGCGCGCCGCCGACCGTCTGGCGGCTGCTCATCCAGTCCGACCTCACCTCGGCCGACACCGCCACATTGCGCGAGTGCGTCGCCGCAGGCGAGCCGCTCAACCCGGAGGTGATCGAGCAGGTCCGACGGGCCTGGGACATCACCGTCCGGGACGGCTACGGCCAGACCGAGACCACCGCCCAGATCGGCAACTCCCCCGGCCAGCCGGTCAAGCCGGGCACGATGGGCCGTCCCCTCCCCGGTTATGCCGTGGCCCTGGTCGACCCCATCACCGGCGACCCGGCGCCCGAGGGCGAGATCTGCCTGGATCTGTCCGACCGCCCGATGGGGCTGATGACCGGCTACCGGGGCGACTCCGAACGCCACGCCGAGGCGATGCGCGGCGGCTACTACCACACCGGCGACGTGGCGGCCCGCGACGAGGACGGTTACCTCACCTACATCGGCCGCACCGACGATGTGTTCAAGGCGTCCGGCTACCGGATCTCACCGTTCGAGCTGGAGAGCGTGCTCATCGAGCACGAGGCGATCGCGGAGGCGGCCGTGGTCCCGTCCCCGGACCCGATGCGCTTCGCCGTGCCCAAGGCGTACGTGATGCTCGTGGCCGGTGCCGAAGCGTCGCCGGAGACCGCGCTGTCGATCCTCGCCCACGCGCGCGAGCGCCTCGCCCCCTACAAGCGGGTCCGCCGGCTGGAGTTCGGCGAGCTGCCGAAGACGATCTCCGGCAAGATCCGCCGGGTGGAGCTGAGGGACGCCGAGACCGGGCGCCTCGACCCGGCCGGGTCAGATGCCGGCGCACGCGGCGTCACCGAGTTCTGGGAAGAGGACTTCCCCGGCCTCAAGGGCTGAGCCTCAAGGGCTGAGCCGCAAGGCCGTCACGCGGTGACGTCGGTGCTGGTGAAGCGCGCCCAGGCGATCGCACAGAAGACAACCGCATACGCGCCGAACGACAGCAGCCCATGGAGCAGGTCAGTGGTGGCGATCGGCGTCCGGAGCAGTGAGTCGAAAAAGAGCCACCAGTGGCTGGGCAGGTAGGGGTGCACCACCGCGAACTGCGGGATGTTGTCGGCGATCTCGCTGACCACCGCGAGCACCAGGACCGTTGCGATCGCGCCGATCGGGTGCTCGGTGAAGGTCGAGACCGCCAGCCCGATGGCGCCGAGCGCGGCCATGGCCCCGGCCACGTACAGCGTGACGAAGAGCACGCGCAGCAGCCCCTGCCCGAGCGGGACGGTGTTCCCCGACAGCAGCGTCACCGGCCCGACCGGGAACAGCGCGGCCCCGGTGGCCAGCGCAGCCGCTACCACGACGCAGCAGGCTGACAGCCCGAACACCACGATCGCGACGTACTTGGCGGCGAGCAGCCGGGTCCGCCCGGCGGGCACGGTGAGCAGGTACCGCAGCGTCCCCAGCCCGGCCTCCCCGGCCACCGAGTCACCGGAGACCACGGCGACAGCCAGCGGCAGCACCAGCGCGATCATGAGGGTGATCGCGATGAACGCCAGGAACACCCCGTTGCCGGCGAGCTGGCTGATGAAGGACGACCCCGCATCGCCGCCGCCGCCGCGCGGTGCGGCCAGCCGTAGCGCGATACCGAGCAGGACCGGCAGCGCGGCGAGGACCGCCAGCAGCGCCAGGTTGCGCAGCCGCCGGAAGACCAGGCGCAGTTCCGAGCGGAGCAGGCGCAGCCAGGCGGGAACGGCGCCCGGCGACCTGGCCGGCTGATCCGCCGCGCCGGCTGGCGGAACCGCGGTGGCCTCAGCCGTCGACATCGAACCCCTCGCCGGTCAGCCCTACGAACAGGTCCTCCAGGTTGGGCCGCGGCGTGTCCAGCCCGGCGACGCCGACACCCGCCAGCACGAGCTCACGGCAGATGCGCTCGGGGGCCTGGTCCGAGAGCTGGGCGCTGACCTCGCTGTCAGCCGACCGGACGTCGGCCAGGCCCAGGGCGGTCAGGGTCTGCGCCGCCTCGCCGAGCTGGGCGGTGCGGATGACGATCCGGCGGCTGCCCAGGCTCCGGAGCTCGTCCAGCGTGCCCTGGAACACCAGCCGCCCGGTCCGCATCACCCCCACGTGGGTGCAGATCTGCTCCACCTCGGCGAGCAGGTGGGAGGAGACCAGGACGGTCACGCCGTCGGTGGCGATCTCCCGGATGAGGCTGCGGACCTCACGGGTGCCCTGCGGGTCCAGGCCGTTGGTCGGCTCGTCCAGGATGATCAGCTCCCGCGGCTGGAGCAGGCTGGTCGAGATCGCCAGGCGCTGCTTCATGCCCAGCGAGTACGCCCGGTAACGCTTCTTCGCCGCGCTGAGCAGGCCCACCCGGTCCAGGGCCGCGTCGATCCGGGCGGCGGCCATGCGCGGATCGGCGGTCCGGTCGGCCGCGTCGATCCGGGCCAGGTTGGCCCTGCCGGACAGGTACGGGTAGAAGGCCGGGCCCTCGACCAGCGAGCCGACCCGCGGCAGGACCCGGGCGGCCGCGCCGGGGACCGGGTCGCCGAGCAGGCGGACGCTGCCCCGTGTTGGGTAGATCAGGCCGAGCAGCATCCGGATGGTCGTGGTCTTGCCCGATCCGTTCGGCCCGAGGAAGCCGTACACAGATCCGCGGGGGACGGCGAGGCCGAGATCGTCCACCGCGAGCTGGCCGCCGCGGAAACGCTTGGTCAGCCCGCTGGTGGTGATCGCCGGGGCGGGCGAGCCGGGTGGGCCGGGCGGCCCGGCACTGGCGCCGGCCCCGGGGCCGGCATCCGCCGCAGGGCCGGTATCGGTGCCAGCGGCGCTCACCTGACCTGGGCCGCCGCGCTGTAGAGCACCGACGGGTCGACCGCCCCGATCAGGACGTGACCGTTGCTGGTGATCAGCATGGAGACGAGGCTGGTCCGCACGAGCCTGCCGGTGCCCCAGGCGCCGTGAACGGGCGTGGCCGACTTCAGCAGCGCGGCCAGGATGCCGGCGGTGTCCACGCCTCCGCCGTCCCCGGAACCGGGCCCGGCGGCCGCCGACTGGGCGGCCTGGCCCAGGGCACCGGCCGCGTTACCCCCGTGGGTGAGCGCGTCCAGGGCAGAGGCGGGCAGCACGGCCACCGACAGCCAGTCCTTGCCGATCACCTTGACCCCGGTCGC
>DAITAE010000025.1:0-6846 GCA_036824445.1 Streptosporangiaceae bacterium
AGGTGCAGCGGATCCTGCAGCGCTACAAGGAGCTGCAGGACATCATCGCCATCCTGGGCATCGATGAGCTGTCCGAAGAGGACCAGGTCACCGTCCGGCGGGCGCGGCGCATCGAGCGGTTCCTGTCCCACCCGATGTTCGTCGCCGAGCAGTTCACCGGCCAGCCGGGCGTGTTCGTCCCGCTCAGCGACACCATCGCCTCGTTCAAGGCAGTCGCCGCGGGCAAGTACGATTCCATCCCTGAGCAGGCGTTCTTCATGACCGGCGGGATCGAGGACGTGGAGCGGAAGGCCCAGGAGCTGGAGCGCTAGTGAGCCAGGCCGGCTGCGGGCGCAGCGAGCGAGTGAGGTAGCGCGGTGACGCTTCGGGTGGAGCTGGTCGCGCCGGACGGCGAGATCTGGTCCGGGCGCGCCCGGATGGTGATCGCCAAGACCCTGGACGGGGATCTGGGCGTCCTGGCCGGCCACAGCCCCGTGCTCGGGATCCTGGCCGAGGGCAGCCTCATCCGCATCCTCGACCCCGAAGGCCGCGAGGGGCCCGCGGGCGGGGACGGATCCGCGGGTGAGGAGGGATCCGCGGGCGGGGCCGGGTCTCCCGGCGGGGAGGTACTGGCCGCGGTGAGCAGCGGCTTCCTGGCGGTCGCGGACGACCGGGTATCCATCCTCTCCCGGCAGGCCCAGCTGGCCTCCACCGTGGACACGGACGCCGTCCAGGCGGAACTCAACGCCGCGCTGGAGGATGCCGGCCCGGTCACACCAGACGAGGAGCCGACCGAGGTGAAATACGCGCGGGCGCTGCTGCGGGCTGCGGACGAGCGGTCCTGACGAGAGGCAGCGGCCGGGCCCGTCATGAGCAGAGCACTGGCGCTCGACGCGGCTTGGATCTTCGCGGCCTTCCTGGTCGTGGTGGTGCTCGCGGCGGTCGGCATCGCCGGGCGGCGGATCCTGCTTGACCGGGGCGGCGGCACCGTCGAATGCGGGCTGCGCAGGCCAGGCGGGACCTGGCGGCTGGGGGTGGCCGCCTACGGGGCTGGCGAGCTGCGCTGGTACGACGGCGTCGGGGTCCTGCTCACCCCCGAGGAGGTGCTGTCCCGGGGAAGCCTGTCCGTCACGTCACGGCGGGACGCCGACGCGGCGGAGGCGGTGAGCCTCGGGCCAGGCATGGTTGTGATCGCCTGCCAGGTGGGGGACAGCCCGGACACGATCGAGCTGGCCATGGGCGAAGCCGCGCTGACCGGTTTCCTGGCATGGCTGGAAGCCGCGCCACCCGGCTCTTACGAGCGCTGGGTCGGCTGACACGCCGCCCTTTCCATGATCACGGACGATTTCCGGCGCATACAGCAGGCGGTCGTCCGTGATCATGGAAGCTAACGGTCGCCGCCGGGCTTCCAGAGCACATCGCCGCGGGCCAGGTTCGCCCGCCGGGCGAGGATGAACAGCAGGTCCGAGAGCCGGTTGAGGTAGTGGGCGGTGAGCGGGTTCATCGTGTCACCGTGCACCGCCAGGGCGGCCCAGGCACTGCGCTCGGCGCGGCGGACCACGGCCCGGGCGGTGTGCAGCAGCGCAGCCCCCCGCGTGCCCCCGGGCAGTATGAAGCTCCGAAGCGTGGGCAGGTCCGCGTTCTGCTCGTCGCAGTCCCGCTCCAGGGCACTCACGTAGCTCCCGTCGATCCGCAGCGGAGGGTAGGGCGGGCTGTCGGTGATCGGATTGCACAGATCGGCGCCGACGTCGAACAGCTCGTTCTGGACCCTCGTGAGCAGCGATGTGACGTCGTCGCCGAACTCGGCGAGCGCGAGGGCGGCCCCGATCGCGCAGTTGGCTTCGTCCACGTCGGCGTAGGCGACCAGGCGCGGGTCGGTCTTGGGCACCCGGCTCAGGTCACCGAGCGCGGTCGTCCCGTCGTCACCGGTGCGGGTGTAGATACGCGACAGAACGATGGGCTGGTCGCGGCGGTTCTTAGGCATGCAATCACCGTAGCGGGTAGGGCTGGCGCGGCGATGCGGGCGTCGCGGCCCGGCCCCGCTGGGAGTGCCCAGCGGCTGGCCGTACGCGCCGATAAGGTTGTCGGCGAGGTACGGCCTTGCCCGAACCGTGGTTGGGAGGGTGCCGTGTACGACTATGTCATCGTCGGTGCCGGCAGCGCCGGGTGCGTCCTCGCCGCGCGGCTGTCGGAGGACCCCGCCACCCGGGTGCTGTTGCTGGAGGCCGGCCCGCCGGACGATGCCGACGAGATCCATATCCCGGCGGCCCTGAACCTGCTCTTCCAGAGCACCTACGACTGGGACTACCGCACCGTTCCGCAGGAACGGGCGGCGGGCCGGGCCATCTACTGGCCCCGCGGCCGCACGCTCGGCGGATCGTCGTCGATGAACGCGATGATCTACATCCGGGGCGCCCGCCACGACTACGACACCTGGCGGGACGAGTATGACTGCACCGGCTGGGGCTACACCGACCTGATGCCCTACTTCCGCCGGGCCGAGGACAACACCCGGGGCGCCTCGGCATACCACGGCGCGGGCGGGCCGCTGACCGTCTCGGACCTGAAGCACAGGTCGGCGCTCACCAGGGCGTGGCTCGTCTCGGCGCGTGATTGCGGGCTGGGGGAGAACGAGGACTTCAACGGACCGCAGCAAGACGGCAGCGGGTTCTACCAGGTGACCCAGCGGGACGGACGCCGCTGGTCGGCGGCCGACGCCTTCCTGCGCCCGGCCAGGTCGCGGCCCAACCTGGAAGTGCTGACCGATGCCTGGGTGACCCAGATCGTGGTGGAGGCAGGCCGCGCCGCCGGAGTGCGCTACCTACAACGCGGGACGGAGCAGATGGCGCGCGCCGACGCCGAGGTGATCCTGGCGGCCGGAGCCGTCGGCAGCCCGCAGCTGCTCATGCTTTCCGGCATCGGCCCCGCCGGCCACCTGCACGACCTCGGCATCGTCGTGCACGTGGACAGCCCCGGCGTGGGGGCGAACCTTTCGGACCATCCGGCGGTCGCGGCGATGTGGGCCACCCCGCGCAAACGGGGCCTGTGGGAGGAGTCCACTCCCGTCAACCTGGTCCGGTGGCGGCTGCGGCACTCCGGCCCGCTGACCTCGAACGTGGCGGAGGCAGGCGGGTTCAGCAGGACCCGGCCCTCGCTTGCCGCGCCCGACCTGCAATGGCACGTGCTGCCCACGCCCTATGAGCGGAACGGGCTTGGTGACCCCAAGACGCGGGCGCTCTCCGTACTGGTCACGCTGGTCGACGTCGGCAGCCGCGGCCGGATCCGGCTGCGCAGCGCCGACCCCCGGCACAAGCCGGCCATCGATCCCGCGTACCTGTCCGACGGCAGCGACATCGAGCCGCTGGTGCAAGGGATCCGGATGGCCCGCGAGTTCGCAGCCACCGGGCCGCTCGCCAAGGCCTGCAAGTCCGAGCTGTCGCCGGGCCCGGACGTCCGCACCGACGTGGAGATACGCGAGTTCATCCGGCGCGACCTCGGCACCCTTTTCCACCCGGTGGGCACGTGCGCGATGGGCGGCGACTCCCCGCTGGCCGCCAGCAAGCTGACCAGCGTGGTCGACCCCGAGCTGCGGGTGCGTGGAGTTGAGCAGTTGCGGGTGGTGGACGCCTCGGTCATGCCGGTGGTCCCCCGGGGCAACACCAACGCCCCGACCATCGCCATCGCCGAGCGGGCGGCGGACCTCATCATCGGCCGTGCCCCGCTAGAGCCGATCGACCCGGCCCTGGCCGGCGAGCCGCTCGCGGCCGGGCTGGGCTGACCAGGGCTACGATCGGCTCAGGTTGCTGCCCCATGAGGGCACGGATCTGAACTGGTGGTGTCTCCGGCCCTCAGCGGTAGCGCTTGCCATGCAGCAGGGTGGCGACCGACAGCAGCCTGCGCATGTCCTTGTCGGAGCGGGTGAGCGTTGTCAGGTTGAGGGGAGAACGCATCCGGACCCGGGTGATCGCCTTGGCCCGGGTGAACTCGCGCAGCCCGTCCGGGCCGTGGATGCGGCCGAACCCCGAATCGCCGATCCCGCCGTACGGCAGCGCGGGCACGGTCGCGTACCCGATCACCGAGTTGATCGATGTCATGCCGCTGCGCATCGCGCGGGCCACCGCCAGGGCGCGCTTCTTGCTGCGGACGAACACGCTGGCCCCCAGCGCGTAGCGGCTGGCATTCGCCAGAGCGACGCCCTCATCCAGGTCCGCCACCTTCGTCACGGTCAGCGTGGGGCCGAACGTCTCGTCCTGCACCGACAGGCTCGTCTCAGGCACGTCGGCCAGGATCACCGGGTCCACGTACGGGCGCCGGATACTCTGCATGCCGCCGATCACGGCCCGGCCGCCCCGGGCGAGGGCGTCGGCGACGTGATCCTCGACGACGTCGATCTGGGCCGGGTGGGTCATCGGCCCATAGGCGGACTCGCGATCGTCACCGGGCCGCGCCCCGGACATCCGTTCGGCCAATTTCTCCAGGAACGTGTGGTACACGGCCTCCACGACGTAGACCCGCTCCACCCCGATGCAGGTCTGCCCGGCGTTGGACACCGCGCCCCAGGCCGCGGCGTCGGCGGCGGCGTCGAGATCGGCGTCGGCCCCCACCAGGAAGGCGTCCTTCCCGCCACACTCGGCCACCAAGGGCGTGAGGTTGTCCGCGCAGGCGGCCATCACCTTGCGCGCGGTCGCGGCGGAGCCGGTGAACGAGATCTTGTCGACCGCGCTGCGGGCCAGTGCGTCGCCGGTCCCCGCGGCGCCGGTGACCAACTGCAGGACCGGGTGCTCGGGCACCACATCGGCGAACGAGCTGACCAGCCAGCCGCCGACCGCGGGCGTGAACTCGCTGGGCTTGAACACGACGGCGTTGCCGGCGGCGAGTGCGTAGGCGATCGAGCCCATCGGCGTGAAGACCGGGTAGTTCCACGGCCCGATCACACCGATGACGCCGAGCGGGGCGTACTCGAGCGAGGATGCGAGGTTGATCGCCGTGATCCCGCTCGGCACGCGGCGTGGGCCGAGCACGCGGCGGGCGTTGCGCGCCGCCCAGTCGAGGTGCACGACCGCCAGGAAGATCTCTAGCTGAGCGTCGGCGATCGGCTTGCCGGTCTCGTTGTGAACGAGTTCGGCGAGGCGGCCGATGTAGCGGATCATGTGGGACTTCCAGGCGAGCAGCCTCGTCTGGCGGTTCTTCCAGCCCAGCCCGGCCCACCAGGAGGCGGCCTCCCGCGCGCGCTCGACGGCCGCCTCGACCTCGGCGCGGCCGTGGACTGCGAAGGTGCCGATCACCTCAGAGGTGGCGGGATTGACCGTGTCGAAGGTCTCCACCTGCCTGGCCTGCCCATGTGCCCACACCGTGCCCATCGTCCTCGCCTCGCTGTGCTCGCGCCGCAGGTGCTGCGAGGCAAGTAAACCACCGGCGGCTGGGGTGCCGCGAGACGCCTTCTGCGGACCCGTGCGGCCCCGCGGGGAAGCGCCCGGGCCGGGCATGGGTACCGTTTGGGGAGGCCTGCGCTGCGGAACGGCCAGGCGCCGACGAACCGGATCGGAACCTGGTGACCGAACGCCCCTACGTGCTGCTCAGCTGCGCCATGTCGGTCGACGGCTGCCTTGATGCGCCGGGGGGCGAGCGGCTGGTGCTGTCGGGCGCCGCCGACCTGGACCGGGTCGACGACGAGCGGGCCAGCAGCGATGCGATCATGGTCGGGGCGGGCACGATCCGCCGCGACGACCCGCGGCTGCTCATCCGCTCGCCGGAGCGCCGGGCGGCCCGCACCGCCGATGGCCGGCCCGCGCACCCCATCGGGGTCACCCTGACCGCCAGCGGCGACCTCGATCCCGCCGCCCGGTTCTTCTCCGGCGGGGGGCCGGTCGGCGGCACTGGCGTGGGGGCGGTCGGCGGCGCCGGCCGGAACCGGCCTGCCCGGCTCGTCTACTGCGCAAGCCCGGTGGCGGCACGGACCCGCCGCCGGCTGGACGGCCTGGCCGAGGTGGTGGACGCGGGGAGCAGGCCGGCGCTGGCAGCGGTGCTGGCGGACCTGTTCCGGCGTGGCGTCCGCCGCCTCATGGTCGAAGGCGGGGCGGACTTGTCCAGACAGTTCCTGACCGGCGGGCTCGCCGATGAACTGCAGCTGGTGATCGCGCCGTTCTTCGTGGGTGACCCCCGCGCCCCGCGCTTCGCTGGGCCCGGCCGGTACCCGTACGGGCCGGGCCACCAGATGGCCCTCGCCGAGGTCCGTGAGGTCGGCGCGGTCGTACTGCTCAGGTACCTGCTGAAGGCCCCGGTGACCGGCTCCGCGCCGCAGGCGGGCAGCGGCACCGTGGATGCCGCGCGAGGGGCCGGGGTGACCGAGCCCGTGCCGGGGCACGGGGCGCCGGGCACGGCGGGCGAGGCGACCAAGGCCGACCGTGGCTGGCTGGGTGAGGCAATCGAGCTGTCCAGGCGCTGCCCGCCTTCGGCCACGGCGTTCGCGGTCGGGGCGCTCGTGGTCGCCGGTGACGGCACTGTGCTCGCCACCGGCTACTCGCGCGAGAGCGACCCGCACGACCACGCGGAGGAGGCCGCCCTGGCGAAGCTGGACCCGGCGGACCCCCTGCTGGCCGGGGCGACGCTCTACAGTTCCCTGGAGCCGTGCCGGTTCCGCGCCTCGCGGCCGCGGTCCTGCGCAGAGCTGATCATCGAGGCGGGCCTGCGCCGGGTGGTGATCGCCTGGCGGGAGCCGCCCGTGTTCGCGCCCGGCGGGGGAGCGGCCCTGCTCGCCGAGGCCGGGATCACCGTGGTGGAGATCGCGGACCTCGCCGCGCAGGCGCGCGCCGTCAACGCTGGCGTCCTCGGCGGGTAAATCACGTTCCCGGCGGGCGCCGGGCTCCC
>DAITAE010000025.1:6946-17457 GCA_036824445.1 Streptosporangiaceae bacterium
GCGACGATCGTGGCGGCATTTATGCGTGCGGCGTATATGGGCACGCACAATAGTGAAAATGGCCGGCGGGCTGGGTCTGCGGCGGGGGCGACGGGCCGTTAGCCGGACACGTCGGCCAATTGGGGATCTTCCAAGACGGCGCCGTAGCGGATGGCGACGAGCTGGCCAATCGTGGGATAGCCGCCGAGCGGCGGCGCGCATTCCAGGCCGCTCTCCGCGGCAATGCCCGCCATGGCGTCGGGCGGCACCTCAGGCCCGATGACACACGGGGCCAGCATGACCCTGGTGACCTGCGCAGCAGACAGGCGCTCCGCCGCCTCCCTGAGCGCGGCGGGGTCGGCCAGCGGCGCGGGCACGGCCGGGATCGTGAGCCGGGACGCGAGCAGGACGGCGACGACGCCAGCGGCCTGGACCGCCTCGGCATCACCGGCGGCGCCCACGATGACCCCGTCGGCGGCGCTGACGACGCTGATCCGGCCCGCCCGCCCGGCCCGGGCCAGGCCGGCCTCGGACAGCCGGGCGTGGACCGCCTCCGCGAGGAACGGGTGGGGGCCGAGGTGCTCGGCCATCAGGACGGGCGTGTCCGCCGCCGCCACGATGGCGGCGATCGCCTCGTCAATACTGGGATAAGGGCAGGTGAGGAGCGGGACGACGACCGCCGGAAGGCGGCTGTGCAGGCCGCTCAAGATCTTGCCTAGGTGGTTCTCGCTGCCCTCCAGATAGCCGGCGGTGATGGTGGCGCCGGGACAGGAGGCACCGGCCCACGCCGCGATCTCGGCCGCGATCTCCTCGCTCGCCGGGCTTGCCGCCCCGGGTACGGCAAGCACGAGCGCGGGGACCTCGGCCGGCAGGGACAGCTGGTGCGGGCTGGAGTGACGGCCCGGCCGGAGGTGGCGGGTCGTGCGGACCGGCAGTGACGGGCTGCCGTGGTCTTCAGAACCCATAACAGCGCATCGTAACCGAAGCGGAGTGGGACGCTGTGGACAATTGGTGTGAGAGCTGGTATTTGGGGCTAGAACAACCGGAGACAAGTGTCCCCGATACCTCGCATCGCATCATAGTCCAAGGTGACGCACCGGATTCCCCGGTCCTCGGCCAGCACCCGGGCCTGCGGCTTGATCTCCTGGGCGGCGAACACGCCCCGCACCGGGGCGAGCAGCGGGTCACGGTTGAGCAATTCGAGGTAACGGGTGAGTTGCTCGACACCGTCGATCTCGCCCCGCCGTTTGACCTCCACCGCCACCGCCACGGCCTCGGAGTCCCGGCACATAAGATCGACCGGCCCGATGGCGGTCGGGTACTCCCGGCGCACCAGCCGCCAGCCCTTACCCAGCAGATCCAGCTGGGCGGCGAGCAGCTGCTGCAGATGCGCCTCCACGCCGTCCTTGACCAGTCCAGGGTCGGTTCCCAGGTCGTGGCTGGAGTCGTGCAGGATCTCCTCGATGGTGATCAGCAGCTCCTCGCCGCCCTTGCTCACCACCCGCCAGGCACCTGGTGACTCCTCGAGTCGGCACGGCGGCGACATCCAGTTGAGCGGCTTGTAGGAGCCACCGTCCGAGTGGACCAGCACCGATCCGTCCGCCTTGACGATGAGCAGCCGCAGAGCCGAGGGCAGGTGGGCGGTGAGCCGGCCGACATAGTCCACGCTGCACCTGGCGATAACAAGCCGCACGGGAGCCAACTGTAGTGCGGCGCCGGCGTGATCATGGCTTCACTGTAGTCAGGACAACACCCAGGTCATGATCACGATGCCCGTGCCGGCTGGTGGGCGCGATGCCCTACAGTGACGGCCGTGAGCCCTCGCAGGGCCCGCCGGCTGCCGGCGGGCGTTCCCCGCAAGCCCCGTGGGGGGGTCCCCCGCGGTCGGCCAGGCGCGCCGGGTCGGCCGGGTGCGCCCGGCGGGGATGGGGGAGCGGACGGTCCTGCGCTGCGGCTGGGACCCGAGCGGATCGAATCGGCGCCGGACGGGGACTGGGTGACCCGTCTGGTGCCCGGGGCGGCCAACCCCAAGACCTATCGCTGCCCCGGCTGTGACCAGGAGATCCCACCGGGCACCGCTCATCTGGTCGCCTGGCCCGCCCACTCCCGCGATGCGGCTGACCGCCGTCACTGGCACAATCCCTGCTGGCAGCGGCGGCTGCAGCGGCACACGCGGGGCAGACGAGCAGGCAGGTGATGCAGGCGATGGGCGAGATCCGGGCCAGCACGGTCCTGCCAGCGCGGCGCACGCCGGTCACCCTGCACACGTCGGACGGGCTGTCGCTGGTGGGCGAGCTGGCGCTGCCCGCCGAACGCGACCCGGTGGCGACCCTGATCTGCGTACACCCGCTGCCCACGCACGGCGGGATGATGGACAGCCACCTGCTGCGCAAGGCGGCCAATCGCCTGCCGGCCATGGCGGATCTGGCCGTGTTCCGGTTCAACACCCGCGGCACCGCGTCGGATCATGGCCGCAGCGAGGGCACCTTCGACGAGGGTGAGGCCGAACGCAATGACCTGGCCGCCGCCGTTGCCTGGTGCAGGGATGCCGGGTTGCCGCGACTGTGGCTCGTTGGCTGGTCGTTCGGCACGGAACTCGTGCTGCGGTGGGGCAACGACCCGGCGGTGGAGGGGGCGATCTTGATCTCGCCGCCGCTGCACCGCGCGGGTGACGCGGACCTCGACGCCTGGGCCATCTCCGGAAAGCCGCTCCTGGTCCTGGTGCCCGGCCTTGACGACTATCTGCGGCCGCCGGAAGCACGTGACCGTTTCGCCCGGGTGCCGCAGGCGGAGCTGATCGCGGCGGAGCGGGCCAAGCACCTCTGGGTCGGCGAGCCCTCCGTCCGTATCGTGCTGGGAGAGATCGTGCGGCGGGTCAATCCGGCAGCGTGGCCGCTCCCGACGGAATGGAAGGACTGATTGGTGACCCCCTTCGACCTGACCGGCAGAAAGGCCTTCGTCACCGGCGCGTCCCGCGGCATCGGTCAGGCGATCGCGGTCGCGCTCGCGCAGGCCGGAGCCGATCTCGCGCTAGTGGCCCGCGGCGAGGAGGGGCTGGCCGCCACCGCCAAGCAGATCACCGACTGCGGGCGCGAGGCCCATATCATCGCGGCCGACGTCACCCGGCAGGACTGTGTCGAAGACGCGATCGCAGCCGCGATCAGGGCCCTCGGGCACGTCGATATCGTCGTGAACAACGCAGGCGGCTCCAACTTCGCGGTGCCCTTCCTCGACCTGCGGCTGGCCGGCTGGGACAAGCTCATCAGGCTGAACCTTGACTCGGCCATGTATGTCTGCCACGCGATCGGCGACCACCTCGTGGGCCGGGGCAAGGGCTCGGTCATCAACGTGGCCTCGGTCGCTGGCCTGATCGGCTCGCCGTTCCTGGCCCCCTACGGGGCGGCCAAGGCGGGCCTCATCTCGCTCACCAAGACGCTGGCGGTCGAGTGGGCGACACGGGGAGTCCGCGTCAACGCCCTGTGCCCTGGCTGGACCGCGACCGACCTCAACCGGAATCTGTGGGACGACGATACGGCCGGGAAGGCAACCGTGGCCACGGTGCCGATGCAGCGCTGGGGCCGTGCGGAGGAGATGACCGGCCCGGCGGTCTTCCTGGCCAGCGACGCCTCGTCCTACATGACCGGCCAGGTGCTGGTCGTCGACGGGGGCCAGACCGCCCTGAGCTAACAGGGTGACGCCTCGTGGTGGCTACTCGGTCCACCACTCCTCGTCGTTCGACTTGGCGGCCTTGGCCGGGACCGGCTGCTTGGGCGCGTTGCCGGCCGACGCCTGGCCGGGCTGCGCCTGCTGCTGCTGCTGCTGCTGCGCCTGCTGGGCCTGTGGGGCCTGCTGGGCCTGCGTCTGCTGGGCCTGCTGCGTCTGCTGGGGCTGCTGCGTCTGCTGGGCCTGCTGCGTCTGCTGGCCCTGGCTCGCGCCGCCCGGCGCGGGCGCGGTGGCGGGCGGCGCGGCCACCGCCTTCGGAGCGGCGGCTGCGACCGCGGGCCGGCCGGCCGGCTTGAGCGCGTCGGCAAGGCCCGGCATCTGCGTGCCGAGCAGCTGGCTGATCTGAGCCAGATGGGTGGAGATGCTCTCCTTCTGCTTGCTCAGCTCGTCGACCTCGCGCTGCGCCGCTACCCGGTGCCGTTCGATCTCGCCCCTGGTGTCGGCCAGGAGCTGGTCGGCCTGGCCCTTCGCCTGGGCGACGATCTGGTCGGCGTTCTTCTTCGCGTTGGTGACAAGCTGCTTGGAGTGCTGGTCGGCCTCGCGCCTGGTCTGCTCCGCCTGGGCGCTGGCCTTGGCGGCCCGCTGCTCGGCGGTGGCGGCCCGCTGCTCCGCCTCGGTGACCAGCTTCTGGGTCGCCGTCTGCGCCGCCGCCAGGCGCTCAGCCTCCTGCCGCTCGGATTCCTCTCGGCGGGAGGCCAGCTGGATCTCGAACTCGGCCTCGGCCTGCGCCCGCTGTGCCTCGCTCTCCTCCAGAATGCGCTGCGCCTGGCTGCGCATCTCATCCGCCTGCCGCTTGGACGTGGTCAGGATCTCGTCCCGCTCCCGCTTCGCGGACGCCTTCAGCTGGGCGGCCTCGCGCTCGGTGGTGGTCCGGAGCTTGGCAATGTCCCGCTCGACCGCGGCCCGCTTCTCGGCAACCTCGTGGTCGGCGGTCGCGCGCAGCTTGGCCACCTCCCGCTCGGTGGTCGAGGTCAGCTCGTCAGCCTCGCGGCGGGCACCGGTCCGGATCGCCTCCGCATCACGCTCCGCGGAACCGCGCAGGTCGTCGGTCTCCCGCTTGGCAACGGCCCGCAGCTCGGTGGCCTCGTTCTCCGCGGCGGCGCGTAGCTCGGCAGCGTCGACCTTTGCGGCGGCGGTGAGTTCGTTCGCCGCGGACCTGGACTCACCGACGATCTCGGTGGCCTGCTCCTCGGCGAGCCGCAGCAGCTGCTCGATGCGGGAGCCAAGCCCGGAATAGGTCGGGCGCTCTTGTTCCCGGATCTGCCGGTGCGCATCCGACAGTTCCTGCTGGAGCGCCTGCACCTGGTCTCGGTGCTGGCGCATCTCGGCGTCGGCCTGCTTGAGGTACTCGTCCACCTGGTGCTGGTCGTACCCGCGCATGACCTTGGCGAAGTCGCGGGGCGGTGCGTCTTCGAAGAAGTTGCTCAGCTGAGCGTCAATTTCAGGCTGCATCTGGCTTTACATCCTGGCTAGAGGGGGGGACATGCGGGGCTCGGACGATCACCTCACGGCCGCATCGATGGCTGGACGCTCTGCGAGCATCCGTCGGCCGGTCGGCGTGGCACATGTGAGCCGCTCGCCCAATTCAACGCAGCGTACTCCCCTTTCGCAGGCGAATGCGGCGCGTTCCGGCTTCCAGACCACTAGATCCTGCTTTGTCGTCAGATAGCCATCTAAGAAATCGTCTGCTCCGTGAGGGGCGCCTCAACCAGTTCGGTCAGCACCCCGCCCACATCGGCAGGGTGCAGAAAGGCGATGGCGGCGCCCATCGAGCCATGCCGCGGCCGCCGGTCCAGCAGGCGCACCCCACGGCCGCCGATGGCCGCGAGTGCCGCTGTGATGTCCGTCACCCCGTACCCGATGTGGTGCACGCCCTCGCCCCGGCGGGCCAGGAACCGGCCGACGGGGGTATCCGGCGCGAGCGGCTCGAGCAACTGGATCCAGGACGAGCCGCCGGGCGCGGCGGCGATCCGCAGCATCGCCTCACGGACCCCCTGTTCTTCGTTGACCTCGCGGCTCATCACGGTGAGGTCGAAGACCGATTCATAAAACGCGATCTTGGCGGTGAGATCGTGGCAGGCGATTCCCACGTGATCGATCCGGTCCAGCATCACTGCCCCCTCGTTGACCCGGCGGCACTGGGTATGGTGGCAGACATCCCGCCCGGCCACCATCGGGGGGCGGGCGAGCCAGCGGAGGGGCTATGCCAGATGCGGTGATCACGGGTGGTGCCCGGACGGCGTTCGGCCGGCTGCTCGGCGCGCTGGCGGACTTCACCGCTGCCGACCTGGGCCGCATCGTCATCAAGGCGGCGCTGGATCGCAGCGGCCTCACCGGCACCGACCCGGAATACGTGATCATGGGCCAGGTACTCCAGGCCGGGGCGGGCCAGATCCCCGCCCGGCAGGCCGCGGTGGCGGCCGGCATCCCGATGACGGTACCCGCGCTAACCATCAACAAGGTGTGCCTGTCCGGCCTGGACGCGATCGCCCTTGCCGGACAGCTGATCCGGGCGGGCGAGTTCGAGATCGTGGTGGCCGGCGGGATGGAGTCGATGACCCGGGCCCCGCATTTGCTGCCGGGAGCCCGCACCGGGCACAAGTTTGGTTCCATCGAATTGGCCGACGCCATGGCACTCGACGGCCTGACGGATCCATTCGACCATTCCCCGATGGGCAAGCTCACCGATTCCCATAACGCCCGCCTGGGCATCGGCCGGGCGGAGCAGGACGAGTTCGCGGCCCGGTCGCACCAGCGCGCCGCCGCGGCGATCAAGGACGGGCTGCTGGCGGAGGAGATCGTCGCGGTTGGCGTCCCGCAGCGGCGGGGGGAGACGATCCGGTTCGACACCGACGAGGGCGTCCGGCCGGACACGACCACCGAGGGCCTCAGCAAACTGCGGCCCGCGTTCGCGCCGGACGGAACGATCACGGCCGGGTCCGCGTCACAGATCTCCGACGGCGCGTGCGCGGTGGTGGTGATGTCTGCCGAGGCGGCCGCCGCCCGGGGCATCGGCGTGCTGGCCGAGGTGGGCGCGCACGGCAACGTGGCCGGGCCGGACAACTCGCTGCAGTCCCAGCCGTCACGCGCCATCAATCACGCCCTTGGCAAGGCCGGGCTTAACGTGGCCGATCTCGACCTGATCGAGATCAACGAGGCCTTCGCCTCCGTGGTCCTGCAGTCCATGCGTGACCTCGGGGTGTCTGGCGAGAAGGTCAACGTCAACGGCGGCGCCATCGCGCTCGGCCATCCGATCGGCGCGTCGGGGACGCGGATCGCCCTGCACCTGGCGCACGAGCTGCGCCGCCGCGGGGGTGGGCTGGGCGCCGCGGCACTGTGCGGAGGCGGAGGGCAGGGCAGCGCGCTGCTGCTGCGCGTGCCCGCGGCGGCTGGGCGTGACTGAGGAGACCATCGAGCGGGCACTGGCCGGGGACGCACGCGCGCTGGCGCGGCTGGTCTCACTGGTCGAGAACGGGGCTCCCGAGCTCCGGCCGGTCATGAAGGCGCTGGCGCCGCTCACCGGCGGGGCGCGGGTGATCGGGCTGACCGGCGCACCGGGCGTGGGCAAGTCCACGATGACGACGGCCCTGGTGAGCGCCTACCGGGAGCGCGACCTGCGGGTGGGCGTGCTGGCGGTGGATCCGACCTCGCCGTTCACCGGCGGTGCGCTGCTCGGCGACCGGGTACGGATGCAAGATCACGCCACCGACACAGATGTGTTCATCCGGTCCATGGCCAGCCGGGGCCATCTCGGCGGCCTGGCGGCGGCCACGCCGCAGGCGCTCCGCGTGCTGGACGCGGCCGGGTTCGGTGCTGTCCTCGTCGAGACCGTCGGGGTGGGCCAGGCGGAGGTGGAGGTCGCGTCGCTCGCCGACACCACGCTCGTGCTGGTGGCGCCCGGGACCGGGGACGCGGTCCAGGCGGCCAAGGCGGGCATCCTGGAGGTCGGGGACATCTTCGTGGTCAACAAGTGCGACAACCCCGGCGCGCAGGAGACGGTGCGGAACCTGCGCACGATGATCGCCATGGCCGAGCGCGGCGAAGGGGACTGGAAGCCGCCTATCGTGATGACGACCGCGACGGCCGGGGAAGGCATCGCGGACCTGACCGCCGCACTCGACGCGCACTGGTCGTGGCTTGACTCCTCGGGCGAGCGGGACCGCCGCCGCCGCGCCCGCGCCCGGGAGGAGGTGGCCGCCATCGCGGTGGCCGCGCTACGCCAGCGGATGGGCGGGCTGCCCGGCGACTCCCGGCTTGACGAACTGGCCGCCCGGGTCGCCGCCGGGGAACTCGATCCCTATTCGGCCGCGGACGAACTCGTCGCGGCCGCCTCGGCGTAGCGGGCCTCGGCGCGGCCGGTGGCGGTCGCGCCTTCGCGGATGGAACCGGCCACGGCGGCGGCGCGTCAGATGGATACCACCTGAGCGACGCCAGGAGGCCGCCATGACGAGTGCGCATGCCCGAGCCGTGTCACGGCTGGCGGGAGCACTGCTTGGCGCGCTCACGCTTCTTGCCGCTGGATGCTCGGCGGCGGGCGGAGGCGGCGGCCCACGGGCCGACCCGGCCGTGGCCGCCCACGACGCCGTCGCAGTCAGCCCTTCCGGCCGCGCTTTCGGCGGCCATGCCCCCACGGCCACCGGGCCAATCAGCGGCAGGTCGGGCAGCGGGTCCAGGATCGCGTGGGCACCGTCCCTGCCGCGGTGTTCGTATGCGGCGGGCACCCCGGCGCCGGGTGGGACCGGCGCCGCGTCAGGACGGCAGGCCCGCATCAGCCGGGTGGGTCCCGCCGATCTGAGCGGCCGGGCCGGGACGCTTCGCCCGACTCCGGCACGCTGCGTCCGGCCGGCGCCGGTCCCGGCCAAGTGCCCACGCAATCCCCACCTGCTGTTTCCCTGCCGTAAGACGTGATCCGCTACTGCGTGGACACAAGCCGTGGCCCCGGGCCGGGGATACCGGCCCGGGGCCACGGCGCGTTCTCGGTGCCTACCCGGTCACGGGTTAGTGCCCGGACACCTCGAACACGAACGTTCCCCAGTTGTCCTGAGGATCCTGGCTGGCTGGCGGCGGGATGTACTCGGTCGCCAGCCAGACGCCATTGCCGGACGGATCCGTGACAGCGAACGAGTAGTCCCCCCAGCGGAACTGGTTGAACTGAACCTCGGCGAAGCTCACGTGCGGCCCAGCTCCGGCGGCCACCGTCTTGATCGTCGGCGAGTTCACCGTGGTGAAAGCCGCGCTCGGGTTGACCGCGGCGCTGGTGATGGTGAACACCAGCGCGGCCGGGCCATGCTGCCGCGGCTGGATGGCCGGGTAGAGCAGGTACTTGCCCCGCGCCGCGGAGTATCCCGCGCCCACGAGCCTGTTCTTGGCCGGGTTGATCCGGAACCACGCCGCGCCGTCGCGGGCACTGGGGTCGTTGCCAACGAATACCGCCGTGTCCAGCGCTGTCCACAGCCGGATGCCCCCGCTGGACGTGTGCGTCACCGCGACCGGGCCGCTCAGCCGGCTGTCGTCCGGGTTGAGGAACGCCTCGGAGGTGATGCCGTTGGTCACCGAGCCGTCACCCGTGCTCGCGGCGTTCACAGGGAACGCGTACGGAATGCTCGGGATGATCCGGCCGAAGAGGGTCGGCGTGCCAGAACCGGTCGTCACCGAGATGGTGTTCCTGAGCTTCCAGAGACCCAGCGTGTCGGCGACCGCGTTGTTCTGGCCGAACTCGTCAAACGGGAACGAGTTCACCAGATACCCGGTGCCGGTGCCGGTTGCGATCGCAGGGTCGGCCCCGGTGATCAGGACGTTCCCCAGGGCTATGGGCCCGAGCACCGCGTCGTTGACCGTCGCGGCCTCCGCGACCAGTTGGGGCTTGGAGATCGCAAACACGAGCGCGCCCTGGAAGTCCGACAGCGTCGGGCCGCAGAACTGGTCCGTCGAGACGACCAGCGCGTTGTTGTTGAAGCCGACCTTCGGCTGGTCCCCCAGGCAGTTCCCGCTCTGGCCGTTGCTGTCGAAGGAGGTGTCGAACTGGTAGAAGGCGGCGCCGCGGGAGTTCAGCACCGTGACGTCGAGGGTGGTGTTGGTGAGGGTTGGGTTTGGCCCTCCAGGCGGGAAGCCGATCTCGGTGAAGAAGAAGGTGTGCGTCGCCGAGTCATACAGGCAGCGTGGGTCGCCCTCGGCGAACGGGTCCTGGAACAAGGTGGCGAGGGTGATGTCCGGGATCAGTGGCGTGCCGCCCACAGTGGTCTCCCGCGCGGCGATGTTGACCGGCTCCCAGACGGCCTTGGGACTGCCGGGGAGGCTTCGGTCGCGGCCCACGCACAGGCCCTGGTCGGGCGGGGTGACCGGGATGCCGTTCAGGTTGTCGGAGTCGAGGTCGCTGACCCCGTTGAACTTGTGGAGCACGGCAGGAGCCGCGGATGCGGCTGTGGCCGCGCCGCGAACCGCCGCACCCGAGCGGACCTTCGGTGCGTGCGCGCCGGTGCTGCGCTTCGCGGGGTTGGTCCCGCCCGGAGACCGGAATGGGACAAGGTGCTGCCTCGCCCCGAGGCGCGAGCTGACCTTGTGAAGACCCGAGAGGCGCGCGGAGTGCGCGACGCGTGCGCTGTGATGTATCCGGGCGTGGTAGGTCGCTGTGGTCCGTGTGGCCTGCACGGCATGTGCGGCGCTGGGTGCTGCCGAAGCCGCGGGGATTACTGCGACAGCCAACGCTACGGTTCCGCCGGCGCTGGCGAGGGCTAGTGCCCAGGGCCTGCGCCCAACTAGTGGCAGTCTTTTCACTACCCTGCTCCCCTTTTCTCGCTGCAGACACTCAT
>DAITAE010000421.1:0-4471 GCA_036824445.1 Streptosporangiaceae bacterium
CAGGTACCGCGGGCGCTTGCTGCTGGCCGGGGCATGCCCGTTGCTCTGGCTGGCCGGGGAAGCGGCGGTGAGGTCCACCAGGATCCGGACCGGGTCGCGGGTCTTGTCGGACTTGGCGGAGCCGAAGATCGCCCGGTCACTGACGACGAACCGGATCAGGAAAAGCAGAGCCAGTGTGATGGCGTTCGCGGTGAGCACACCCACGCCCGAGACGACGAGTGCCTGGAGCACCGGTAGCCGCGCCACCAGCAGCAGGTTGTTCATGGCAAAGAAGCTGACCGCCCGGCGCAGATGGCCGCCGTCGGCCCGCTTCCGGTAGACCAGGGTGTCGATGAGGGCGAAGTTCCAGGCGGTGGAGACCTGGGTGGCGAGGGTCGCGCCGATGAGGTGGTTCCATCCCAGGACGTCGTAGACGAACCATAGGGCCCCGGTGTTGACGGCCAGGCCGGTGGCTCCGATCATGCCGAAGGCCAGGAACCGCAGCGCCTGGCCGATTCGTTCCGAGGATGTGACGGGTTTCTCGCGCAGCTGCCCGGCCAGCCGTGACAGCCGGAGGCCGGCCAGGTCGAGCAGGAACTGCAGCCCCCGGTACAGAGGAGCCCGTGGTCCTGCGGACCGGAGGGAGACCGGGTAGGCGACTTCGGCGACCCGGGTAGACGGGTGCCGCACCAGGATTTCCAGCAGCATCCGGGACGCGAGTGGGTTGAGCCGGCCATCGCGCACCGCGGCCGCCCGGAAGGCGAACAGACCGCTGAGCGGGTCGCTCACCATCGCCAGCCGCCGCGGGAACGCG
Organism: Streptosporangiaceae bacterium; assembly: GCA_036824445.1. Classification (GTDB taxonomy): domain Bacteria; phylum Actinomycetota; class Actinomycetes; order Streptosporangiales; family Streptosporangiaceae; genus UBA9676. The sequence continues at coordinate 794 of DAITAE010000421.1, forward strand.
GTCTTGGCCAGCCATGTCGCGGCGGCGACCAACATCCGACTCAGCCGACCGGGACAGTCCGGAGGAGAGATGCCGCCGACGTAGCGGGTGCCGATCACGATGTCCGCGTCATGCCGCATCGCCACGCTCGCGAGCGTGGCCGCGACCTCGGGCGGATGCTGTGGTCCTGCGTTCATCACCAGCACCCACTCGCCGCGCGCATGCCGCGTCCCCGTCACCACGGCACTGCTGCGATCTGCCCACCGCGCAGACCGCGGCGAGCGGAGGAGCCGCACCGGCACGCGGCAGCGTGCCGCACTGCGGACGAGCCCGCTCGGGCAGGCCTCGGTGCTGTCGACGACAAAAATGATCTCAGCGCCGAGCCCGGCGACGGCGCGTCCGAGACCGTCGAGGAGGGACGCGACATCGTGTTCTTCCCGGCGCGTCGGGACGATCACGGTCAGATGCGGTCGTGCGGCCGTTACGCAGTTGTTGAGGTTCGCGATCGCGTCGCGGTCGGCGCTTCCGGCCGTAACGTGGGGTTCTTGCGCAGCTGACGGACTAGTGCTGTGTTCAAGACATTGAAAGTCAACGTCATCGTGCATCCGGGCCCGCCCTCTCGGCTCCGACGTACGCGTACATGTAGTGCCTGGAGCGGCACCCGGGCCGACGGCGGCGGCCAGTGCACGCTGGCACTGGCGGGCGGGACACAAGGGGGTAAATCAGGCGTTATGACGATCCCCCGCCATTGTGAGGCCGCTGGGCCCTGGATTCGCCCTAGGTCGAGGTAGGCATGGCCGCGGCAATCCCCTCTCCCACTTAGGCCATGCTCCCCGTGGCTGCGGAGGCATGCCACCCATGGCCGAGTCCGCCACCGCAGCAAAAACTATGCCAAGCCAACATAACAGATCAGGATGAGCGATAGTAACACGGGGTCAATCTAGCGTTTACCGCCAGTTTAGGTTGTCGTAACCGATCGCGTCCCCCGCCGCGTGGTGCAAGTGATCATCACCATGCTCTGGTCAGCGGGCAGGTGTGGCTACCTGTCTTCGCGTAGGTGGTCTTGGCGTCGAGCAGGGCCATGGAGCCTTTGGACAGGTGGCGGCGTTCGCTGACCTGCCATTCGTCGTGGGCTCCCACTAGCGCGGCAGCGACCAGCCGCAGCAGGGTGGCGGGATTGGGGAAGACGCCGGCCACGTCGGTGCGGCGCTTGATTCTTTGTTCAGCCGCTCCAGCGCGTTGGTGCTCCAGATTTTCTGCCAGTGGCTGACTGGGAAGCGGCGAAGGCGGTGACGTCGGGGGCGGCCTGCCGCACCATGACGTCCTTGCCGGTCACAGCCATGTAGGCAACCAGGCCGACGATGATGACCGTCGAACCCAGGCTCACCACGCCGTGGCCGAGCCCCAGGCCGCCAACGCTGGGCGGCCACGCCAGCCAGTCCGCGAATGAGGCCCCCAGCGGACGGGTCACGATGTAGGCGAACCAGAACGCCACGATCGCGTTCAGGCCGAGCCACCGGTACGCCACGGCCGGAACGGCGATCACCACAGCGAACATGACGCCCGAGCCGAAGTAGCCCAGCCCGGCGACCTTCGCGGTGAGGTCACCAGCGGCGGTGCCCAGCGCGAACGTGGCCAGCACGGTCGCCCAGTAGAACAACTCGCGGCGGCGGGTGTAGATGCTGTGGATGGATAGCGTTCCCTCGGACCGGTACCAGGCCACGAAGATCACGGCCAGCACAATCATGAAGAACACCGTCGACACGGCGTACGGGATGCCCAGCCCAATGTGCATGACGTCGGCCGCCATCGTGCCGAATACGGCGACCATGACGACGGCGAGCCAGTAGACCCAGGTGTTGTACCGGCGGCAGCGGAACTGCAGCGCCATGGCGGCGGCAAAGGCCGCGAAGCCGATAACGACCGCGGCCTTCGGATTGATCCGGTGAACCAGGTAGTCCGACGTCGCCTCCCCCATGCCGGTCGTCAGTACCTTGGTGATCCAGAAGTAGACCGTCACTTCCGGGACCTTGCTTAGTGGGTGCCGGAGGGAGGCGGCCCTCCCGGCGGCGGAGAGCTCGCCTCTGCTCATGGCGGCAAGTATGGCAAGCCGACTCCAATGGCCATGTAACGCCATTTCAAAGCCTCTGCAAATGCCATTTCAGAGCCCGGACATGACGCGCACGCGGCCGGGCGGGGCGCACCTGGGGATCACATCACGGCAAGCTGGCCGCCGTCGATGACCAGCGCGCTGCCGTGAATGAACGCGGCGTCGTCGGAGGCGAGGAAGGCGTAGGCGGCGGCCACATCCTCCGCCCGCCCGGCCCGCCCGAGCGGGATCCTGTCACGCACGTAGGCGGCCTCGAACTCATCGCCGCCGATGCCCGCGGCGATGGCCTCGTTCAGCGCGGTATGGATGTATCCGGGGCAGAGCGCGTTCACCCGGATCCCATGGCTGCCAAGCTCGACCGCCATGGTCTTGGTCAGTAGCAGCACCCCGCCCTTCGAGGCGTTGTAGTGGGCGTAGTCCTCCTCCCCGGCGATGCCGTTGGTGGAGGACATGTTGATGATGACGCCGCCGTCGCCCCGCTCGACGAGGTTCCGGCTGACGGCCTGCGCCACCAGGAACATGCCGCGGAGGTTCACCTCGAGAACCCGGTCCCAGACCGCCGGCGCTATAGCGAGGAACGGGTCCCGCCGCGCGATCCCCGCGTTGTTGACCAGCACATCCACACCGCCGAGCGCGCGTGTGGACTCCGCCATCAGGCGGGCCACGTCCGCTTCGGCGCTCACGTCGCACGCCAGCCCGGAGATCTCGCCTCTGGGGGCGAGGCCGGCGACCGCCGCCGCAACCTCATCGGCGTCGACGCCGCAGACGAAGACCCGCGACCCCTCCTCGAGGAACCGCTCCGCGGTGGCCAGCCCGATGCCGCTGCTGCCGCCGCTGATCAGAACCCGCTTGCCCCGAAGTCCGCGCATACCAGCCGTCCCTGTCGTCTGGCCCGGCACATACCGTCTCCGGGGCGCCCATACCCGCGGTCAGTCCGGGCGCTGCTCCCGGTACCGGTAACCTAGCGAGTGGTCCGGGCCGCCGGGCGTCGGAACGGAGGCGCCGGGAACCGCCGACACACCGACCGGAGAAGCACACGTGGCTCACGAAGCGGGCCCGGCACGGTGAAGGCGCTCGTCTTCACGGCGCCGGGCACAGTGGAGTTGCTCGATGTCCCGGAGCCCGATCCGGCCCCCGGCGACGTGCTTGTCCAGGTCCGCGCGGCCGGCATCTGCGGCAGCGAACTGCATGGCGCCCGCCGTCCCGGGTTCCGGAAGCCACCGCTGATCATGGGGCATGAGTTCGCCGGGGTCAGCGCCGGCGGTACGGCGGTGGTGATCAACCCCATTCTGTCCTGCGGCCGCTGCGCAGAGTGCCAGCGCGGGCTGCGCAACGTGTGCCGGAACCGGGAGATCATTGGCGTGCACCGCGCCGGCGGGTTCGCCGAGCAGGTCGCGGTCCCGGCGTCGGCGCTCCGACCGCTGCCGCCGGGACTGTCGTGGGAGGCGGCGGCGCTGGTCGAGCCCGCCGCCAATGCCGTCCACGCGTGGAACCAGGCCGGTGGAGCCCCTGGCGCCCTTGGCGCCGACGCTACGGGCGCGCGGGTCGCCGTGATCGGGTGCGGCGCCATCGGCCTGCTGTGCGCCGCG
>DAITAE010000422.1:0-4468 GCA_036824445.1 Streptosporangiaceae bacterium
TGGTCTTGCTCGGTCATGGCGCGTTCCGCCCTTTCTGCTTCCTGGAGGCCTCCGGAAGCCCCCCCTACTCCAGTAGCATGCCCGCCTGATGGCTGGCTGTCAGTCGCCTGGCCGACACTGCTGCTGTCGGCTTGCCGACACTCACCGCCCAGAACTTGCGTAGCGCTGGCGCCTGCTTGATGGCCGCGGACCGGTACTGTTCTGGCTGGGCGGGTCGGACAGCATATGAGCCGCCGCGCTACATCCTGGGCTGTCAGGTGTGTGCCGCGATGGTGGCATGGATGAAGGACAGCGCTTCTGGGGTGTCTATTCTGAAGGAATAAGTCACGCCATTGCAGCGGCCATTGGTGACGAATGAGTTCACGCCAAGAATGGTGCTGGTGTCATCAAGAAGGTTGGGGCCGCCGGAGTCACCGAAGCAGGTGCCGCCCTGGCCCTGGCCGGGGTTGGCGGAGAGCTTGATGAATTCCCCTGAGATGCGGTCGTTGCTCGCGATGAGCTGGGAGGGCGCGAAGAACCGGGTGAAGATGTCGTTGACGCGCGGCTTGCACGGGCCATCGCAGGGGCCGCCGCCGACGGCGAAGTTCTGGGCGCCGTATCCGACGCTTGTCATCGCGGTGCCGTTGGCCAGGGTGTCGGCCAGGCCCGGCGTTGGCAGCGCACCATAGGTACTGGTTACTGAGGACGGTACCGGCGTGTTGAGAATGATCACGGCCACGTCGTGGGTGGCGAAGCTAGGCAGGCCCTGGCCGCAGGCGGTGCAGAACTGCGGGTCGAAGAAATAGCTGCCGAAGAACGACTGCCGCTGAGCGGCCGGGACGGTGAACCCGCGGGGATCAAATGTGATCCGGACGATGGGGTTCCCTGCGGCATCGGTGCCGTACGCGGACTGGCTGTCGCTGAAACAGTGAGCGGCCGTCACCACCACCGTGGGCGAGATGAGCGAACCCGTGCAGGCGAAGACCCCGTTGTCCTCCAGCCCCACGTACGGGTGACGAGTGCCGTCTGGCTGACCGTGAGTGATCGCGGACGCTGGCGCCGCGAACCACAACATCCCTGCGACGACCGCCAGCACCGCAAGCAAAGACCGTCTCATTGAGCCCCTCCCGGACGTTGCATTTCGGCGCGAGACTTTACTACCCCTTTACGAAAACGTCAATGCTTCTTTAGATTAGGCATTGAGGCCTTGCCGACAGGCGTTGATATAGCGCAGCTACAAGTAAGACCGGGGCTACTTGGCCATGTGCTCGCAGACGCTGCGGAGGGATGCCACCGACGGAAAGGAAGCGGTCACTGGGAGCCATCACCGTCGCTGTCGTATTGACGACACTCACCGCCCCGCGAAGCGGCGCAGGGCTGGGACTTGCCTGATAGTCACGGCCCGGTCATGTACCTCGATCCATCCCCGCCTCTCAAAACCGCGCAGCGTGGCGTTGATGCTCTGCCGGGTGCCCCCTGCCTGATGCGCGAGCTCCTCCTGGCTTAGGGCGGGCCGGATGACGCCGTCTTCGCCCCGGGGCAAGCTGAGCAGGACCTTAGCGACGCGGCGGGGCAGATCCAGGAAGACCAGATCGGAAGCGGCTTCGGTCAGCCGACGCAAGGTGGCCGTCGTCGAGTTCAGCAGGGCCTGGACCACGGGCGGCTCCCGCGCACAGATGCCCTGCACCGTTTCGAGGGGGACGAGCAGCAGCTGGCATTCGTCCAGGGCGTCGGCGTCGGCAGATCGCGGGCCGCCGTCGGCGATACCCAGCTCACCGAACACCCCGCCGGGCTGGATGATCGTCAGTGTGAGCTCGCCGCCGTCCGCGGACCGGACCACGACCTTGACCCGGCCGGAGATGACCACGAACAGTGTGTCGCTGGGATCGCCCCGGGTGAACACCACCTGCCCGCGCCGGAAGACCCGCAATCGGGACGCTGTGGCGACGGCATCGAGGACTTCGTCGGGCGCTGAACGGAGCAGGTCAGTGCGGCGCAAGATGCTCTTCACGTCAGCTGTCATCGCTGGCTCCCTTGGCCACGGCGTTGCTGGCCACGGCCCGCAAGACGGTCTTCACTTCGTACGGCGTGAGGTGTGGGTGCTTGCTGAGCAACCGGGCTACCAGGCCAGTCACGTGCGGCGCGGCGAAGGAATTGCCGGTGGCGACGATGGTGGAACCGGACAGCCACGGCACCTCGACGTCGATGCCGGGTGCCCCGAAGTCCACCGGTGGCGCGGGGTTCGCGTCGAGGCTGAACGGGTCGCGCCCGTCGTGAGCGGCGACGGAGATGACCGAGGAGAACTGAGAGGGGTAGGTCGGCGCCGGAACATTGTTGGTGGCGCAGACCAGGACCACGCCGGCGAAGGCTGCCTCGTCCGCGATCTCGTGGAAAAGCCCGAAATAATCCTCGCGGCCCGTGCTCAGCGACAGGTTGACCACCCGCGCGCCGTGGGTGATCGCCCAGCGGACACCGGCCGCGAACACTGCGCCTTTGCCGCTCAGTCGGCTGCCGAGCACACGCACCGACCACAAGGCTGCGGCCGGGGCAACGCGCCGGATGATGCCTGCACATGCGGTGCCGTGACCGAACAGATCCTCGTGCGGGCCCTCAGTAGTGATGACCTCTTCGGTCTGGGGGTCCCACCGCAGGGCGACGGCCCGGTCTATCGCGCCGACGGCCGGGTGGGCGGCGTCGATGCCGCTGTCGACCACGGCGACGACGATGTCGGCGCCGGAAGCCCCGCCCCATGCCCATTGCTTGTCGATGGGCACATCCATTCGTGGCACTCGGCGCAGCGCCTTGGGGGCGAAGGCGTCACTCCACGCCGGTCTCAGCGAGGCCGTGGCGGCCGCCTTTCCGCGTACTCCCCGATGTCCCGCAGCACCGCCAGAGCCAGGCGGCGCTCAGCCTCGCCGCGGCGGGCGAGAACCGCGAAGGCGGCGGCTATCGCCGCGAGGTCAGCGTCTGCCGTGGGGAGCCCGTCGGCAGCCTGGCGGAGCGTCCCGGCGAGTTCCTCGCCTGGTGCCGCCTCGGCCAGCCCGGCCAGCAGCACGCGCCCGAGCGTGTTGAATGTCTCGACACTGGCCAGCGCCAGGGCGGCTTGATCGGCAAACAGCGATAGCAGCGCCATGTCCTGTTCGGCACCCGGCCGCCGTGTGTCGCGGTCGAGCAGGCTGATGACGCCGAGGAGCCGGTGGGTCGTCTCCACCGGAACGGCGAGGATGGTTTGCGGGACATAGCCGGTCTGCTCTGCCGCTTCCCGGGAGAAGCGCGGATCGGTGGCCAGGTCGCTGATCGCGATCGGCTGGCCCGACTGGACCACCCAGCCGGCGATCCCCTGGGACGAGGGGATCCGCATCCCGGTCACGTCTTCCGCGCCCTCGCCTGCGGCGATCGTGTAGAGCAGTTCGGAGTCGTCCTCGCTGAGCAGGGCCAGGGAGCAGGCGGCCGCCCCGAACAACCGCCGCGCCGTCTCGGTGAGGGAGCGCAGCAGCTCGTCGGTGCCCGCTGGCCGCACAGCCGGGCCCAGCGACGTCGCCAGCTCGCCGAGCTCGCGGAGCAGCTCGTCAGGGCTGGTCACGGCCGCCCCAGCAGAGAGCAGCAGCCGTGCCCAGGCACACGCTGGGCTGGCTGCTCTGGCCAGACTGTTGTTTCACAGCCCGCCTCCTCCTCAGCAGGGTGACCATCGTCTCATCTTCGCCGGGCGGCTTCCGCGCAAGAGATGGTCCGGAGCCGCATGATCGTCAGGGCTGGCCGGAGCCTTGCGTGCGGGCCATGCGTGCCCCCGCGACCGACAGCAGCGACGGGCTCGGGTGGCTGGATTGCAGCGCGGCCAGGAACTCCCCGCCATCTATGCGCAGCAGCGTGCTTTCCCGGCGAGTGCGCACCGTGGCGGTCCGCGGGATGTTGTGCAGCAGGCCAAGCTCGCCGACATAGCCGGGTGCCGTCACAGGCTCCAGCTCGCGGGCCACTGGCCCGCCGCCCGCTGCGCTGACCGACAGCTCGCCTTGCACCAGGACCCACAGATCGTCGGCCTTGTCGCCCTCCCGCATCACGACCCGGCCAGCGGGCAGGACAACCTCCTCGGCGGCTGCCGCAAGCCGCTCCAGTGTGCTGCGGTCCGCACCGGTCAGCAAGTCGAGCGCCGACAGCAGCTCGACCCTCGGGCGCAGCCGTTCGGCCACCGCAGCCGATCTCCGGTCGGCCCGCAGCAGCGTCGGCAGGCCGGCCGCAGCGATAACCGGGACTCCGACGCCGACGGCGATCAGCACGACGGTGACATCGGCGTGTGCGAGCAGGACGCCGGCGGCGAGGCTGCCCAGCAGGATGCCGCCCAGCACCAGGGTCTCGAAGACGCCGAGCACGCGGCTGAGCACGTCCCGGGGCATGTCGCGCTGGAGGCTGGTGATCGCGAGCACGTCCACGATGACCATCCCGGCACCGGAAACAACCTGCAGCGCGCAGGCAAGCGCGGGCCAGCGCACCG
>DAITAE010000423.1:0-4464 GCA_036824445.1 Streptosporangiaceae bacterium
CCACTAGCAGCTGGCCGGGCCCAGGCCGTGCGGCCTCCCGGTCAGCGACGGTCAGGACGTCGGGCCCTCCGCACTCGTTCACGACTACCGCGCGCATGCCCTCATCATCGCCCATGACGGGCCCGGACGCGGCCGGTCAGACGACACGGGCGGTCGGGCGACCCGAGCGGTCAGGCGACCTGGGCGGTCAGGCGACCTGGGCGGTACTCGTCGGCGGCGCCGCAGCGCCCGGGCCCAGACCGTCGCGCGCCGCGGCGAGCCGGCCCACCGCGTCGAGCAACTCGGCCTCGGGGAGGGTGAACGGCAGCCGCAGATAGCTCTCCAGGTTCGCGCCGACACCGAACCGGGGGCCGGGCACGAGCCGGAGCCGGTGCCGCTCCGCGGCGCGGGCAAGCGCGCTGCTGACCGGGCCGTCCAGCCGGACCCACAGCGACAGCCCGCCGCCGGGGGTGCGGAAACTCCAGGTCGGCAGCTGCTCGGCGAGCGCGGCCGTCAGGGTGTCGCGGCGGCGGGTGAGGGATTCGCGCCGCGCCGGGAGCAGGCTCTCGGCGCGCTCCAGCAGCCAGGCGGCGGCGAGTTGCTCCACCACCGGGCTGGCAAGGTCCGACGGGCCGCGCGCCGCCTGCAACCGCGCGGCCAGGCCCGGATCGGCGCGGACCCAGCCGACCCGCAACCCGGCCCAGAAGGCCTTGCTCATGGAGCCGATCGTGATCACCTGGCCGGCCGGGTCCCAGGCGGCGAGCGGAGCGGGGAGCGCGGGCCCAGGCCCTCCGCCGAGGGGAAGCTCGGCGAACGTCTCGTCGATGACCAGGCGGGTCCCGACCGCGGCGGCGGCCGCGGCCAGCGCCGCCCGGTCCCGCTCGCTCATCAGGTGCCCGGCGGGGTTGTGGAAGTCGGGCATGAGAAAGGCGAGCCGGGGCAGGCTCTGGCGCAGCGCGGCCTCGAACCCCTCGACGTCCCAGCCCTCCGGCGCCAGTCCCACGGCCACCACCCGGGCTCTGGCCCCGGTCAGGGCGTCCAGCGTGTTCGGGTAGGTCGGGCTTTCCACCAGCACCGGGTCGAGCGGGCTGACCAGGCACCGCAGCAGGAGGTCCAGCGCATGCTGGGCACCATTGGTGACGAAGATCTGCTCCGGCGCGGTGGGCAGGCCCCGCGCGGTGTACCGCCGGGCGACCGCCTCGCGCAGCATGGGCAGGCCGTAGCTGTCGTACCCGTGGCCGTGCAGGTATGCGGGCAGGGATTCCAGCGCGGCCGCCAGCGCGGCCGGAACCTCCGGACACGCCTCGGGCGAGGCCAGGGCCAGATCGAGGGCGTCCTCGTCATCGGGCACGGCAGGGACCCACGAGGCATGCCGCCGCAGCCGTCCCGGCGGGAGGGCGGTGACGCTGCCGGACCCCTGACGGCTGGCTAGGTAACCCTCTTCGCGCAGCAGCCGGTAGGCGGCCGCGACCGTGGTGCGGCTCAGCCCCAGCGCCGCCGCGAGCCTGCGCTCGGCGGGCAGCCGCGCCCCGGCAGGCACCCGGGCGTCCAGCAGCATCGTCCGCAGGGCCGCGGCCAGCCGGGCGTAACCCGGTGCCACGGCCCGGTCAGAGCCGCCTGCGCGCGCGCCCTGCCAGTCACCGAGGAGCCGGACGAGCTGGCCCTCCGGGACGCTCCGCATACCAGTCCATTCGTTCATGATTGGCTCTTTTCTAATAGCCAATCATCTGAGAGTCTGTCGGCTGGCGGGCTCATTGGCAAGGGCCAGGCAACCGAAGCTGACAAAAGCGGCCGAAGCGGCCAGGACGGGACGGAGCATTGGAGGGCCGGGTGAAGCTGGGGCACGCTGCTCGCTGGCTGTTCAGCCCGCCGCCGGCCGGCAGGCTGGCACGGCGCCTGAGCCAGCTGTTCGTGGGCCTGGTGATATACGGCGTCAGCGACGCGCTGCTGGTGCTGGGCGGGCTCGGCCTCGATCCCTGGGACGTGCTGCACCAGGGCCTTGCCCGCCGGACCGGGATCCCGATCGGAACCTGGACGATCATCGTGGGCGCGGCGGTGCTGTTGATGTGGATCCCGCTGCGGCAGCGCCCGGGCGTCGGCACCGCCTGCAACGTCGTCGTCATCGGGACAGTGATCGACGTCGTCCTCGCCGTGGTTCCCGCGCCGCACGCGCTGCCGCTGCGCTGGGCGTCGCTGCTCACCGGAGTCGCGCTCAACGGTGTGGCCACGGCCTGCTACATCGGGGCGGGCCTGGGGCCAGGGCCCCGGGACGGCCTGATGACCGGCATCGCCCGCCGGGGCCACTCGCTGCGCCTGGTACGCACCTGTATCGAGCTGAGCGTGCTGGCCGCCGGATGGCTGCTCGGCGGCACGGTCGGGATCGGCACCGTGCTGTACGCGGTCAGCATCGGCCCCATCGTGCACCTGCTCCTGCCCCGGCTCACCGTCTGGACCAGCACTCAGCCGGCCCGCCAGCGGGAGACGCCTGCCCAGGTAACGGGCCGGGCCGCGTGACCGACGCGCGGGTACGTGGGCGGCTGCAGCCATCCGGCCTCAGCCGTCGGCCGCCGCCGAGTAGGCGACCGCGACCTCGGCGGCAAGGCCCGCGTTGTCCTCGATGAGCTGCCGGTTGACCTCCGCGCTGCGGCCGCCGGTCAGCTCGTGCACCAGCGCCAGAACGGCCGGGGTCACCGACTGCCCGCGCACACCCTGGCTCTCCACCCGGGCGACCGCCTCCGCGATGACCGGCTCGATCTCCAGGGACGGCTCGGGAGGGCGGGCGAGCAGCACGCCGGTGGAACCGTTCAGCTGCCAGTGCGCCGCGATGATGAGGGCCGCTTCCTTCGCGGCGGTCACCACCGCGGACACCGGCGGGCCGCCGGCGGCGCCGTAGAACAGCGGGAGCGTGCCGGTCCGCCAGCCGAGCACCGGCACGCCGAGGGTCTCCAGCAGTTCGGCGGTGGCGGGCACGTCCAGGATGGACTTCACGCCCGAAGACACCACCAGCGCCCGCGTCCGGGCGATCTGCGGCAGGTCCGCGGAGATGTCCAGGCTTTCGGCGAAACGGCGGTGCACCCCGCCGGTCCCGCCGGTGGCCATGAACGCGATCCCGGCCAGGCGGCAGACCGCCAGCGTGCCGCCGACCGTTGTGGCGCCCAGCGCGCCCTGCACGACGCAGGCGGCGAGGTCGCGCGGCCCTGCCTTGCGTGCCTCCGGGCCAGCGCTGGCGAAACGCTCCAGCTCTGCCGGGGTGAGCCCGGCCCGCACCGCGCCGTCCATGATCCCGATCGTGGCCGGGACGGCGCCCGCCCGCCGCACCCGCGCCTCGGCCGCCAGGGCGACCTGCACTCCCTGAGCGCCCGGGAACCCGTGCGAGACCAGCGTCGTTTCCAGCGCCACCACGGGCCGGCCGTGCCGCAGCGCCGCCTCGACCTCCTCGCTCAGCTGCGGCGTGACCGTCATGGCATCGCTCCCATCGTCGCCACCGCGCGGGCCGCCGCGGTCAGTCCCAGGCTGATCCCGCCGAGCAGGTAGCCCGCGGCGAAAGCGTCCCCCGCGCCGGTCGAGTCCACCGCGCGGGCGGGCCGCGCCGGGTGCATCACGCCAGCGGCACGCACGCCACGCGCCCCGAGCTTCACCACCAGGTCGGATCCTGGCACGTCGCCGATGAGCTCCGCCTCCGCCTCGGTGCCGAACACCACCTCAGGGCGCAACTCGGCGAGCAGCTCCCGGAACCGGCCGACGCCGTGGTCGCGCAGCACGGCCGTGGACGACAGGTCGATGCTGAGCCGCGGCACCCGCGCTGCCGCCGCCAGCGCCGCGCTCCGGATAGGCTCGCTCGCCAGGCTGTAGGCGGGCAGGTGCAGCAGGTCGCAGCCGGTGAACCAGTCGTCAGCCAGGGCATCCGCGCTGAGCAGCGGCCCCACCCCCCGGTCGGTCAGCATCGAGCGGGATGTGCCGTGGTCGGAGAGCGAGACGACCACGCCGGTCCCGCCGTCGACCACCGGCCCGGCGATGCGCACACCGCGCCGGGCCAGGTCCGCGGCCACCAGGCCCGCGGCCAGGTCGCCGGCGCGGGCCGCGATCAGCTGAGCCTGGCCGCCCAGCGCGCAGACCCAGGCAGCCACGTTGGCCGCCTGCCCGCCGGCCCCGACCCAGGTGCGCGACGGCGTGTCGGTCTCCTCCGCGATCGGCCCCTTGGGGCACACCACCACGTCGAGATGAGCGTCGCCCAGTACGCAGATCACGCGGCGGCGCCATCCGGAGGGTGCACCCGGCCGACCGTTACGCAGGACCGGTCCACGTCCGCGGTCAGTCCATCGAGGTCAGCAGCGGCATGTCCGCAACCCTAGGTGACGAGACCACGGTGTCAATCGCAGGAGACGACCTTCCAGAGGTGGCCGTCCGGGTCGCCGAATACCGCGAAGTACCTGATATGTGCGTTGAACCGTGCGTTAGGTGGAACACCTAACCTGTATGTCGGAC
>DAITAE010000424.1:0-4438 GCA_036824445.1 Streptosporangiaceae bacterium
GAACCGAAGGCACGCCGGCGGCGGCCACCAGAATCAGTGCCCACCAGCACCTCCCCCCAGGCCCCAGCGGGGACCATCACCGCGCCGTGCGGAGACTATCCCCACCGCCCCCGCGTCACTAGAGGAATATGCCCTTGATCGCACCGCCACGACCTGCGGAAAGCGAGCTAGCGTCAGCGCGGCATGTGCCGGAGCCAGGGCTCACGCCACCGCGGGTGCCCGGCAAGCAGGGTGTTCGCGGCGGCCGGTCCCCAGGACCCGCGGGCGTAGGGCTCCACTGGGGGTGGCGCGTCCAGCAGCGGCTGCACGATGCGCCACGTCTCCTCTTCGCTGTCCTCGCGGACGAAGAGCCTGGCCTCTCCCCGCAAAACGTCGCCGAGCAGCCGCTCGTAGGGCTCCGGCGGATGCCCGAGCTCGGCGGCGAAGATCAGTGAGAGATCGACAGTCCGTAGCAACCGCTCGGGCCCAGGCTCCTTGGCCTGCACCGCCAGGTCGGCCCCGGGGGTGGGATCGATCCGCACGATGAACTCATCGGGATGAGGGGTGCGCGGTGCGAATACCATCCGGGGCGGGGGCTTGAAGATGATTCTCACCTCGGTGACCCGCTCCGGAAGCTCCTTGCCGGCCCGGATGAAGAACGGGACGCCCGACCAGCGCCAGTTGTCGATCTGGAGCCGCAGCGCGGCGAAGGTCTCGGTTTGCGATCCGGGGCTCACCCCCGGCACCGACAGGTACCCGTCGTACTGCCCGCGAACATAGTGCTGCGGGTCGGCCGGTGGGATCGCCCGGAACACCTCCACCCGCTTGTCGCGTATCCCGTCCGCGTCGGCGACACTCGGCGGCTCGGCCGCGATCAGCCCGATGACCTGCAGCAGGTGGTTCTGCACGACGTCCCGGAGCGCCCCGACAGGGTCATAGAAGCTTCCCCGGTCCTCCACCCCGAAGTCCTCCGCCATGGTGACCTGGACGCTCTGGATGTGGTCGCGGTTCCAGACCGGCTCGAAGACGGAGTTGGTGAACCGGAGGTACAAGATGTCCATCGTCGGTTCCTTGCCGAGGAAGTGGTCGATCCGGTAGATCTGACTTTCCTTGAGAAACCTGTGGAGCTCGGCGTTCAGGGCCCGGGCCGACGCCAGGTCGTGGCCGAAGGGCTTCTCCACCGCGACGCGGGTTCCCTCGGTGAGACCGGCCCCGGCCAGGCCCTCCACCACGCGGCCGAACAGCGACGGCGGAATCTCGAGATAGAAGACGGGGCTGGGCCGCCCCTCGATGGCGCGGGCGACGCGGTCGTAGGTCTTCGGGTCCTGGTAGTCGCCCGAGACCATGGACAGGCGCTCGGCCAGCCGCTGGAAAACGTGCTCGCTGATCTTCTCGCCGGAGTCCTCGATGGCCCGGCGGGCGTGGTCCCGGAGGGTCGCGGCCGACCACTCGCCGCGGGCGACGCCGACGACCGAGCACCGAAGCTCGCCCCGGCGCTCCAGGCGATACAGGGCCCGGAAGGTCTGTTTTTTCGCCAGATCCCCGGTGATGCCGAAGATCACCAGGACTGCTGCGGTCGTGGTCGCCTGTGCGGCCATGTCATCCCCCTGTCGTGGCCCCTCCGGCTCGTGAGGCCCTCGTCCTGGAATACGAGCGTGCGGTCCATGCCGGCAAGGAGCATCCGGATGGCCATCCTGCCTCCGCGCTGGTGCGGTGAGTCCAGAAGCTACCGGGGCTTGCTATAGCCTGAGGCCGTCCGCTCCGTCCCCTTGCACCACCGCAACCGACCTCCGGAGCACTCACGTCGTGAGCATCGAGCGGGAGAAGCAGGTCGCCGCGGAAGCGGCAGCGGATCTGGTCGAAAACCACATGACCGTCGGGCTGGGCACCGGCTCGACGGTGGCGTTCCTCCTCCCGGCCCTGGCGCGCCGGTCGCTCGACATTCTCTGTGCCGCCACTTCGCCGCGTACCGAGCACGCCGCGCGCGAGCTGGGCCTGAGGATCGAGGACTTCGCGAACATTGACCACTTCGATATCACCATCGATGGCGCGGATCAGATCGCCCCGGACGGCTGGCTGGTGAAGGGCGGCGGTGGGGCGCACACCCGTGAGAAGATCCTCGCCGCGGCGGCCGACCGCTTCGTCATCATCGCCGACTCGTCCAAGCCGGTCGAGGCCCTGCACAGCCCGGTCCCCCTGGAGCTGCTCTCCTTCGGGCTCCGCGCCACGCTGCGCCGGGTCACCCCGGCTTCGTTGCGAGACGTCCCGCTCAGCCCCGATGGCGGTGTGATCGCCGACTACCACGGGCCGGTGGGCGATCCGGCGGCCCTGGCCGCCCGGTTCGCCGCGACGCCCGGCATCGTCGGGCACGGGCTGTTCCCGCCGGAGATGGTGGCGACGGTCCTGGTGGGCCGCGGCGAATCGGTCGGCCGGACCGACTTCGAGCGCGCCGTGTCCTGACCGGCTGGCGCGTCCCTGCGGCGGCATCCGGGCCTCAGGCCGCCGCGCGGTCGGCCATCACCGGTGACGCCGCGGCCTCGGCGCGGAGCGCTGGGCCGGGCAGCGTTTCGAGCTCGTGATGCATGCCGCGCCTACTGCTGCCGCTCGGCGTGACCGCCGAACTCGCTGCGCATCGCGGACAGGATCTTGCCGGTGAACTCACCCAGGCCCCGCGACTCGAACCGCTCGTACAGCGACGTCGTGATGACCGGGGCGGGAACCGCCTCGTCCACGGCGGCGAGCACTGTCCACCGGCCCTCCCCGGAGTCCGAGACCCGGCCGGCGAAGGTGTGCAGGTCTGGCGTGCGCGCGAACGCCTCGGCGATCAGGTCGACCAGCCACGACGAGACCACCGACCCCCGCCGCCAGACCTCCGCCACGTCGGCGACGTCGATGTCGTACTGGTAGGCCCAGGCGTCACGGATGGGAGTGGTTTCCGCGTCGGCGTCCTGCAATGCCTTGCCGACGTTGGCGTGCTTGATGATGCTCAAACCCTCGGCGATCGCCGCCATCATCCCGTACTCGATCCCGTTGTGGACCATCTTCACGAAGTGCCCGGCGCCGTTCGGGCCGCAGTGCAGGTACCCCTGGGGGGCGGTGCCGGCCCGGGTCCGGCTCGGCGTGGGCTCGGCGCTCCCCTTCCCGGGGGCGATCGTCTTGAAGATGGGGTCGAGCCGCTGCACGGCCTCGGTCTCTCCGCCGATCATGAGGCAGTAGCCGCGCTCGAGCCCCCATATCCCGCCGCTCACCCCGCAGTCGAGGTAATAGATCTTCTCTGGCGCGAGCCGCTTGGCCCGTGTGATGTCGTCGCGGTAGTAGGAGTTCCCACCGTCGATCACCGTGTCCCCTGGCTCCAGCAGCGGGACGAGCCGGTCGAGCGTCGGTCCCACGACGCCCGCCGGCAGCATGAGCCATGCCGTGCGGGGCTTGTCCAGCTTGGTCACGAAGTCCTCGAGCGAGGTGGCGCCCGCCGCGCCTTCCCCTTGGAGCGTCTTCACCGCGTCGGCGTTCACGTCGTAGGCGACGCAGCGATGCCCGTCGCGCATGAGCCGCTGCACGAGGTTGGACCCCATCCGGCCGAGCCCGATCATGCCGAGCTGCATGGGCCTGTCAGTCGCCATGTCCCTCTCCCCTAGCCCTTCAGTGCCCGGTAGCGCCGGATCAGTGTGTTGGTCGATGAGTCGTGGTTCAGCTCGGGCTCGGTGGCGCTCTCGAGCTCAGGGATGATGGCCACCGCCAGCGCCTTGCCCAGCTCGACGCCCCACTGGTCGAACGAGTCGATGCCCCAGATGGTCCCCTGGGTGAACACGCTGTGCTCGTACAGCGCGACCAGCGCGCCGAGCGTGTAGGGGGTCAGCTTCTCCGCCAGCAGGACGTTGGTGGGGCGGTTCCCCGGCATGACCCGGTGCGGCACCACGGGCTCGGGGGTGCCCTCGGCCCGGACCTCCTCCTCCGTTTTGCCGAATGCGAGCGCCTGGGCCTGGGCGAAGACGTTCGACGACAGGATGTCGTGGTGGTCGCCGAGCGGGTTGAGGCTCTTGCCGAAGCCGATCAGGTCGACCGGGATCAGCTGCGTTCCCTGGTGGAGGAGCTGGTAGAAACTGTGCTGGCCGTTGGTGCCCGGCTCGCCCCAGTACACCGGGCCGGTCTGGTAGTCGACGGGCGTCCCGCCGAGGGTGACGCGCTTGCCGTTCGATTCCATCGTGAGCTGCTGCAGGTAGGCCGGGAAGCGCTTGAGGTACTGCTCGTAGGGCATGACGCCGATCGACGCGGCCCCGAAGAAGTCCACGTACCACACGGTCAGCAGGCCCATGAGCACCGGGAGGTTCTGCGCCAGCGGGGCGGTACGGAAGTGCTGGTCCATCGCGTGAAAGCCCGCCAGCATGTCCGTGAACTGCTCCGGGCCCAGGGCCACCATCGTCGACAGGCCGATGGCCGAGTCCATCGAGTACCGCCCGCC
>DAITAE010000425.1:0-1939 GCA_036824445.1 Streptosporangiaceae bacterium
GACCGCCTCGCCGCCTTCCTCGGCCGCACCCGCCAGGCGTAGCCGGACCGGCGGTCAGGACGCGAAGTCGGGCGTGGCGGACCTGGCGGACTCGCTGCGGCCCTTGGGCTCCTCCCACTCCTCCTGCCGGCCGAGCGCGGTGAGGTCGAGGAAGTAGTAGGAGCCACCGGTGCACTCGAGCCCGCGCGCGTACTGCGAGTACGTGTGGAACACGCGCCTGTCGACCTGGAGGAAGCAGCTCCGGCCCGGCATCTCGAACGGCTGGTCGTAGGCGAAGAAGTCCGAGCCCCTGGCCTCGAACTCGGCCTTTGTGCGGAAGTTGTACTCGCCGGGCACGACCGACTCGTCGATCGTGACCCCGAAGTCGTAGTTGAAGTCGGTGCCGAACGAGGAGTACCAGGGGATGTCCCAGCCCCTCTTGGCCTTCCAGCGCTCGAGCTTTGCCAGCGGCGCCCGCGACACGAGGGCGTAGCTGGTGTCGCGGGTGTGCAGGTGCTCGAAGAAGCCGGCCGACAGCTCGTCGGTGCCGGCGGTGCAGCTGGGGCAGCCGTCCTCCCATTCCGGGTCGAACATGAAGTGGTAGATGATCAGCTGGGGACGGCCCTCGAACATGTCGATGAGGCGGACGGCGCCGTTCGGGCCGTCGAAGACGTAGTCCTTCTCGATCTCGACCATGGGCAGGTTGCGGCGCTCGGCGCTGAGCGCATCCCGCTGCCTGGTCAGTTCCTTCTCCCTGATGAGCAGCTCCTTGCGGGCGGCCAGCCACTCCTGCCGGGTAGCGATCCGGGGAAGGCTCATCACGGTCTCCTTCGTGCTCGCGGCATGGTCCCGGGGGTCTGCCCGGGATCGTTCTGACGAATCGGCGGGCGCGAAGTCATCGGAGGGCGGGCCGCACGGACGTCAGCTTTGCAGCGCGCGGGCGCGGTGCTGCTGCGGGCTGATCCCGCGAAGCCGCTTGAACGCCGTGCTCAGCGCGAACGGGCTGCCGTAGCCGACTTGCGATGCGACGGCGCCGATGGTGGTGCCGGGCTCGCGCAGCAGGTCGGCGGCCAGGGCGATCCGCCAGCCGGCGAGGAAGGCCATCGGCGGCTCGCCGACGAGGTCGTTGAAGCGGCGGGCCAGGCCGGCGCGCGACACGTTGGTCGCGCTGGCCAGCTCGGCCACCGTCCAGGGGTGCGCCGGGTTGTGGTGGATCAGGCGCAGCGCCCGGCCGACGACCGGATCGCCGTACGCGCGGTACCACGCGGGGGCCCCGGCGCCGGGGCGGGCGAACCAGGCCCGCAGCACGGCGATCAGGAGCAGGTCGAGCAGCCGGTCGAGGACCGCCTCCTGCCCCGGCTCGTCCTTGACGATCTCGTCGGCCAGCAGCGGGATCAGCGGGGAGTCCCAATCGCCCTCGCGCAGGACGAGCAGCGTCGGCAACGCCCGCAGCAGGCGCTGGCTGACCTCACCGTCCAGCTGGTAGGTGCCCGTGAGCATGATGGTCGTACCGTCCAGGCTGTTTCCCCAGGTACGAACGCCGAGATCCGTCATGAGCTTGAGCTCCTGCCCCTCGGGCGTCGTGCAGCGCTGCCCGGGGTGGATGACGGCCTGCGGGGGAGTGGCGGGGTCATCGGCGACGGTGTAGGGGTCCGGGCCCCGGATGACCGCGACGTCCCCGCGATCGAAGCGGACCGCTGCCCCGCCGTCGGGCACGATCCATGCCTCACCGCGGACGACCGCGACCAGCGTCAGCGGCGCCTCATCCTGGATGCGCAGCGACCACGGTGGCTCCATGCTCGAGCGCAGCAGGAACGCACCCCGCGCCCTGGGTCCGTCGAGGAGTCCGGCGACCGCGTCCACAGCAGGATTGTAGACGCTTACGCATGTTTCTGCGCAATCCAGCCATGGACGCTCTCAGGCAGGCGAAATTTACTGGTTGGCATGAACACAGACATGA
>DAITAE010000425.1:2039-4421 GCA_036824445.1 Streptosporangiaceae bacterium
CCATGGACGCTCTCAGGCAGGCGAAATTTACTGGTTGGCATGAACACAGACATGAGCACACAAGGAACGACGCTGGTGCTGGGCGGCACCGGCAAGACCGGCCGGCGGGTGGCAGCACGGCTGCGGGCGCGCGGCATCCCGACCCGGGTGGCCACGCGCTCGGGCGCTCGGCCGTTCGACTGGGAGGAGCGCTCGACCTGGGCGCCGGCGCTGCAGGGCGCGTCGGCGGCATATGTGTCCTTCTTCCCTGATCTGGCCGTTCCCGGCGCCGCCGACACGGTTGGCGCGCTCGCCGGGCTGGCCGTGGCGCACGGAGTCCGCCGGCTGGTGCTGCTGTCCGGCCGCGGGGAGGAAGAGGCCCAGCGCGCGGAGCGGGCCGTGCGGGAGGCGGGTGCCGAGTGGACGGTCGTGCGGTGCAGCTGGTTCAGCCAGAACTTCAGCGAGGGCTTCCTGCTGGAGCAGGTGCTCGCGGGGGAGGTCACGCTGCCCGTGAACGGCGTGCGGGAGCCGTTCGTCGACGCCGAGGACATCGCCGACGTCGCCGTCGCGGCCCTGACGCAGGGCGGGCACGCGGGACGCGTCTATGAGCTGACCGGCCCGCGGCTGCTGCGCTTCGGCGAAGCGGCCGATGAGATCGCGCGCGCGTCGGGCCGCCCGGTCCGGTTCGTGCCGGTCACGATCGGGCAGTTCGCGGCGGCCATGCGCGAGCAGTCGGTGCCCGGCGACGTCGTGTCGCTGTTGACCTACCTCTTCACAGAGGTGCTCGACGGCCGCAACGCACGCCTCGCCGATGGCGTGCAGCGTGCCCTTGGCCGCGAGCCGCGCGACTTCGGCGATTACGCGCGCCGCACCGCCGCGGCCGGGATCTGGGACGGTGCCCGATGACCCGCCCGCTGGAGTGGGCGGTGCTCGCGACGGCCCTGGGCTGCGGCCTGATGGCCGGGGTCTTCTTCGCCTTCTCGGCGTTCGTGATGCCCGCCCTGCGCCGCCTGCCGGCGGCGCAGGGCATCGCCGCCATGCAGTCGATCAACAAGCTGGCGGTCACCCCGGCGTTCATGACGGCGCTGTTCGGGACCGCGCTGGCCTGCGTGGGACTGGCGGTCTGGGCCGTGGTGGCGTGGGGGCAGAGACCCGCACCCTGGGTGCTCGCGGGCAGCGCCCTCTACCTGGCGGGCGCGATCGTGGTGACGATCGCTGCCAACGTCCCGCTCAACGACGCACTGGCGGCACTCCACCCGGACGGCGCCGGCGCCGCCGGCCGCTGGGCCGGTTACCTCAGCCGCTGGACGGGGTGGAACCACCTGCGGGCCGCCGCGTCGTTCGCCGCGGCCGGCCTGCTCACGGTCGCGCTCCAGCTGGGCTGAGCGGGCGAATCCGGGGTTTCCGGCTCGCGGGGCGGCGGCTGGCGGCCCGGTGCGGCGCAAATTCGATCTTGACAGGTTTGTTTGGAAAGTATACGAACTAACTGATTCAGCGGAGGCGCCCGTCGTTCGCGGTCATCGGCCGCAGAACAGGAGATGCCAGCGATGAGACGAACCATCCGCCGTCAGTCCGCCCGCTGGGCCGTCGCCGTCGTCTCGGCCACCACGCTGGTCTGGCTGGCATCCAGCGCACAGGCGGCACCGCTGACGCCGGCCTCTCCGGCCGGCGGCGCGGCGCCCTTGGCCACGGCCGGCATCCACCCTGCCTCACCGGCCAGCACCGGGGCCAGCGACGTGTCGAACCTGGGATCGGCCGGCTGGAAGGTGCAGAGCAGCGCGGTCGCCACGCAGACCGGCGCGCAGATCTCTACCCCCGGGTTCGACACGGGCACGTGGCTGCCGGTCAGCAACGATGACGCGGGCGCGCCGGGAACCGAGATCGAGGCCCTGGCGCAGAACAGCAAATGCCCCGGGAACACCGCGCTCGAGCCGGTGAACCAGAGCAGCGGCGGCCCACACAGCGTGTTCTTCTCAACCAACATCCAGGCCTGCTACGGCTTCATGAACAAGATCGGCTCGGTCACCGTCAACCAGTTCAGTGTCCCCTGGTGGTGGCGTACGGACTTCACGCCGAACCTGGCGCCGGGTAAGGCCGCCAGGCTGATCGTCAACGGCGTGGTCGGCTCGGCCAGCGTGTGGGTGAACGGCCAGCAGGTGGCGACCTCGGCCACCGTCACCGGCGCCTACACCCGGTTCACCTTCAACATCACCGGCCTGATCGTCGCCGGGACGAACTCGCTGGCGATCGAGGTCAACCCGAACGATCCGGCCAGCATGTTCACCCTGGACAACGTGGACTGGACCCAGATCCCGCCGGACAACAACACCGGCATCCAGTTCCCGGTCCAGCTCCAGGTCGACGGGGCGCTCGCGGTCGGCAACTCGCACGTCAACCAGAGCG
>DAITAE010000426.1:0-4413 GCA_036824445.1 Streptosporangiaceae bacterium
TCGTGCGCCCGGTTCCAGGTCGCCGACATCGGGCTCAAGGGCTCGACCGTGGATGGCGGCGAGGGATTCCAGGTGCACCTGGGCGGCTCGCTCGGGACCGACCCGGCGTTCGGCCGCAAGCTGCGTGGGCTGAAGGTGAGGGCGGACGGCCTGGCCGACTACGTCGAGCGGGTCCTGCGCAACTACCTCGCTGACCGGGCCGACGGCGAGCAGTTCGCCACCTGGGCCCGCCGCGCCGACGAAAGGCTCCTGGTGTGAGCGGGCGGGAGGGCGCGGAGCCCGCGGGCGAGCGGCAGGTGCCGTTCTACTGCCCGTACTGCGGGGACGAGGACCTCCGCCCGGCCGGTGCGGCCGCCGGAAGCTGGCGGTGCGGGGCGTGCGCGCGTGCGTTCGAGCTGCGGTTCGCTGGGGTCGCGCCCGGCGGCCAGGACCGCGTGCCCGTTGCCGGGGACGCGCCGGGCGGGGGTGCGCAGTCGCCATGACCTATCCGCTCATGCTCGACCTCACCGGCCGCCGCGCGGTGATCGTGGGCGGCGGCCGGGTGGCGCTCCGCCGGGCCCAGGCCCTGCTGGCGGCGGGCGCGCTGGTGCGCGTCATCGCGCCGCGGGTGGATCCGGCGCTGACCGGCCTGGAGCTGACCGTCAGCCGCCGGGAGTACCGCGACGGCGACCTGGCGGGGGCGTGGCTGGCCCACGCTGCCACGAACGACCCGGCCGTCAACGCCCGCGTCGCCGCCGATGCGCAGCGCCTGCGGATCTGGTGCGTGCGCGCCGACGACGCGGCCGCCTCGGCCGCCTGGACACCGGCGGTGGCCAGGGACGGGGAGATCACCGTCGCGGTTACCGCGGGCGGCGACCCGGAGCGGGCGAAACGGCTGCGCGCCGCCATCGCGTTCGCCCTCGCCGAGGGGGCGCTGCCGGTCCGGCCGCGCCGCCCGCCGGCCGGGAACCGGGCAGCGGGCCGGACGGGCCGGGTGGCCCTGGTCGGTGGCGGGCCGGGGGACCCCGGGCTGCTCACGGTGCGCGGCCACCGACTGCTGGCCGAGGCGGACGTGGTGATCGCCGACCGGCTCGCGCCGCGCGACACGCTCGCCGGGCTCGACCCCGACGTGGAGGTCATTGACGCGGGCAAGGCGCCGCATACCCAGCACCTGTCCCAGGAGCAGATCAACGCGCTGCTGGTAGAGCGGGCGCGGGCTGGCCAGCGGGTGGTACGGCTCAAGGGCGGCGACCCGTTCGTCTTCGGCCGCGGCGGCGAGGAGGCGCTCGCCTGCGTCCGGGCCGGCATCCCGTTCGAGGTCGTGCCGGGGGTTACCAGCGCGGTGGCGGTCCCGGCCTGCGCCGGGATCCCGGTCACCCACCGGGGCATCGCCCAGGACTTCGCGGTCGTGTCCGCTCACCTCGATCCCTCGCACCCGGGCGCGACCGTGGACTGGGAGGCGCTCGCGGCCGGCCCGGGCACGCTGGTGCTGCTGATGGCCGTCGCCCGGCTGCCCGAGGTGGCGCGGGAACTGGTCAAGCGGGGCCGGGACGCCAGCACCCCGGCCGCGGTGATCTCTGACGGCACCACCGAGCGGCAGCAGGTGCTCGTATCGACGCTCGGGCAGGTGGCGGAGGACGCGGCGGCCAACGGCGTGCGGCCGCCCGCGGTCGTGGTGATAGGCGAGGTCGTCAGGCTGCGGGAGGCTCTCGGGCAGTACGCCTCCGGGCAGGACGTATCCCGGCAGGACGCACCCGGGCCGGAGGCGCCCGCGCAGCAGACGCTGGGCGCGGCGTGAGCCACCCGGTGCTGCTCGCGGTCGCGCACGGCAGCCGCCACCCGGAGGCGCAGCAAACCGTGCGGTCGCTCGCCGGGCGGGTCGCCGGGCTGGCGCCCGGTACCGAGGTGCGGACGGCCTTCGTCCAGAACGCCGAGCCGTCGCTGGCCGAGGCGCTCATTGCGGCCGGCCGGCGCCCGATCATAATCGTCCCGCTGTTGCTGTCGGCCGGTTACCACCTCAGCCAGGACATCGGCGAGGCGGCCGCGCGGGCCGGGGTGCCGGTGGCTGCCCCGCTCGGGCCCGGTCCCGGGCTCGTGCCGGCGCTGGCGGACCGCCTCCGCGCGGCGGGGACGCCGGCCGGCACTCCGGTGGTGCTGGCGGCGGCCGGCTCCACCGACCCCCGCGCGGCCGGCGACGCCCGGAACCAGGCCGCCCTGCTCGCCGCCCACCTGCAGGCGCCGGCGCTGGCGGCGTTCGCGTCCGCCGCCCGGCCCGCGGTGGGCGAGGCGGTCGCCGACCTGGCCGCCCGCACCGGCGGGCCCGTGGCCGTGGCCAGTTACCTGCTGGCCCCGGGCGTCTTCCACGACCGGCTCCGCGCGAGCGGGGCCGCGTGGGTCGGCGCCCCCATCGGCGACCATCCCGCCGTGGCCGGCCTGGTCCTGGAGCGCTTCCGCGCCGCCGGTTGCACAGCCGGATCCGCAGGTAGCAGGGCGTGACAGCCGGTGGCGTCCCGGTCATGACGTTTGAGTGGCCATGATCGGGTAGTTGGAGGGCCCGGAAGTCACTCAGGGGAGGATTCGATGGCTGGCTGGCTGTGGATCGTGATCATCGTGGTGTTGGTGGCCATCGTCGTGGCCGCCGTGATGGCAGCGCGCCGGCGCAGGACGATGGCGCTGCGCCAGCGTTTCGGCACCGAGTACGACCGGACTCTGGATGCGCGCGACGGCCAGCGTGCCGCCGAGGCCGATCTCCGCGACCGGGAGCGGGAGCGCGGCCGGCTCGACATCAAGCCGCTTTCCGAGGCCTCCCGGGCGCGCTACGCCGGCGAATGGCGCGCGGCCCAGCAGAGCTTCGTCGATCAGCCGGAAGAGGCGACCGCAGCCGCCTACGATCTCGTGAACCGCGTGATGGCCGAGCGCGGGTACCCCATGCGGGACTTCGACGCCCGGGCAGACCTGGTGTCGGTGGATCACCCCGACGTTGTCGAGAACTACCGCGTCGCGCACGGAATCCACGAGCGGGCCCAGCACCAGCAGGCGAGCACCGAGGACCTGCGGGAGGCGATGATCCGTTACCGCTCGCTGTTCGAGGAACTGCTGGGCGCCGACGGCGACGCCGCGGTGCCGGCGGGCACCGGCCCGGCCGGCGCACGGCACGCCGACGAGAAGCCGGCCAGCCCGGCACCGGCGCGGCCCGCCTCCGATGAGCCCGCACGCAGCCGGACCGCCAGGGACGGGGAGGTCAGCGATGACGCGCGGTGAGCGGAGCTGGCGCGACGCCGGGTCCGAGGGCACCGGGCTGGACCAGCGCACCGCGGCGGCCGAACCCACGCACGAGGAAGACGCGCTGCTGGAACAGGCGCATGAGGCGGACTCCCCGCCGGCAGGCCTGCACGAGGACCCGCTGGTGGAAGAGGCGCGTGAGGAAGACCGCGTGGTGGAACGGGTGGACGAGGTACCGGCCGCCGCGGCCAGCGGTCCCGCCGCCGGGCAGGAACCGCAGGCCCGGGGTCCCGCCGCCGGGCAGGAACCGCGTACCCAGCTGGTCGGGGCCGACGAGCACGCGGGCTTCGTCGCCCGCTGGCAGGAGATCCAGGCAGAGTTCGTGGACGAGCCGAGAAAGGCAGTGCACGATGCCGACGCCCTGGTCACCGACCTGATGCAGCGGCTGGCCGAGATGCTCGCCGGCGAGCGTGAGCAACTCGAGTCGCGCATGGGGGCGAGCGGGGACGTCTCGACCGAGGACCTTCGCCAGGGATTGCGGCGCTACCGCTCGCTGTTCGAGAGGCTGCTCGCCGCTTAGCAGCCCGGCGCCTGTCGCCGCACCGGAGGACGGCTCAAACTGAGAACCACAGCAAGCCGCCCCGGAGGTACATAGGCCATATTGGCCCACAAGTAGTGGGACTCCCGGATACTCCGGTGAGAGGAGCGGCGATGACCTCCCTCGATGCAAACGCTGATGAGTCGCCCCGGGCTGGCGCCCACGTGGAAGTGGAGGAAGTTACCCCCGAAGCGGCAGCGACCGGCCCTGCGTACGGCGACCCTACGGGGCTGGGCCTCGCGTGCTTCATCATGGGCGCGGTGACGCTCGGCCTGTCGCTGGTTGGCGTCGTGCCAGCGCGGGCCCTCGGCGCACCCCTGGCCATCATTCTCGGGGCGACGACCGTGGGGCTGATCATCACGACGATCTGGGCGGCTGCACTCGGCCAGAGCGCGGTAGCGACCGTCTTTGGCATCTTCGCCGCCTTCTGGCTGAGCTACTTCCTGCTCGTGGCCGGGCTGATCCGCGCCTGGTTCGGGATTCTCCCGCGCGACGTGACGTCCACCCTGGAACTGTTCCTGTGGACCTGGCTGGTCGTCGTGGTGATGCTCATCCTGGCGACGTTTCGGCTCCCAGTGTCCTTCACGGTGGTGTTCGCGCTCGTGGCCCTCACG
>DAITAE010000427.1:0-4405 GCA_036824445.1 Streptosporangiaceae bacterium
GATGCCGCCGAGCATCAGGTCATAGACCGTGTTCGGCAGCGTGTTGGCGTTGTTGTAGGCGATCGACACCGCCCCCACGCCGAGCGCGTAGGCCAGGACGAGGGTGCGCAGGAAGCCGGTGCCGCGCGAGGCGATGGTACCCAGCGCCATGACGCCGCTGGACCGGACGACACTCACGTTCTCCGGCCGATTCGGTCCAGCGGTGCCCGGCTCGGCCGACTCGCCCGGCCCGGGCGGGATCCCGCCGGCCGCGGGGAACTCGCCGGTATCGGGTACGCCCGGCGCGGGGAGCTGGCCGGGATCGCGCCTTCCCGCCACGCGGCGCTCGCCGGGGTCGCTCATTCCCGCGGCGGGGGACCCGCCGCGGTCGGATGGCCGCGCATGCCTGCCGCCCGCCTGCCGCCGGGCCGCCCTAGCGCCGCTGCGCCCTCCCCGGGGTGCTGGCGTGCTCATCCGGCTCCTTCGCTGCATCGGGTTCGTCGGCGGGCTCTCGCTCGACGGTATCCGCTTCGGGTTCGGCGTAGGCAGGATCGGGCCCGGTTAGGCCAGGTTCGGCCGGTTCGGCCGCCCTCTCCTCGTCTTCGTCCAGGTCAGTGTCTTCGTCCGCGCCGGTGTCTTCGTCCGCGCCGCCCCGCCCGCCGCGGCGGATCGCCCTCGCCGTGGCGGCGATCACGTACACACCCAGCGCGATGCCGATGATCACGATGGCCATCGTGCCGAAGTGGGTCGCCGCAACGGTCAGCCTGGCCGTGCTCCCGCGCAGCACCCTCCCGTCCGGGGTGGTCAGCGAGAGTGTGAGCGTGGTGGAGCCGGCAGCGGCCACCCGCACCGGGATCTTGATCGTTCTCTGTGTTCCCTTGGCCACCGTAACCGGGTTGGCGAATTTCCCGATCACGACGCCGCTGCCGCTGGGCGTCACCCGCAGCCGGACCCTGACCGCCTGCCCGAGGTGGTTGCTGATGGAGACCGGCACCTCGCCGGACTTGCCGCCGAGCGTGACGCGCAACGGGTCCACGATGCCGACCTGCTGCTGCTGCGCGGCGACGTAGGCGGCGACTCCGCGCAGCAGTTGCCTGGCGGTGCGCCGGCCGCCGGGCCTGGTGCTCCACGCGTACGATTCCACCGCGGCCATCGCCTTGTTCAGGTACCTGGGGGCGGACCCAACGAGGATGCTTTGCAACAGCCCGATCTGGCTTTCGACCCGCTGCACCTGGCGCAGGAACGACCGCGTCAGCTCACTCCCGCTGACGTACTTCAGCGGAGGATCCTCCCGGGGCACGTGGCCGGCGGGCGGTTTGGCGGCCACGAGGCTGGACAGGCTCGCCGGGTGCAGCCATGGAGTCCGGGCGGTCGCGGCGAGCAGCGCCCGGGCCAGGTCTGTGCCCGGATTCCAGCGGCGCGGCGGGGCGACGACCACCGCGCGGGCGGCGTGAGGTGCCTCGGCCGCGATCATGGCGGTCTCGGCCAGGAACCATTGCTCCCGCGCGAACACTGCAGCCGCGGACGACCCGGCTCGGCCCGTTCCCGGCGCGATTCCGGGAAGGCTGCCCGCGGGGGCGGCCAGGATCTGCCCGATCCCGTTGTCGGCGACCAGGACGTGCATCTGGCCGTATACCCCATCCGGGGTCGTCGTGACGGCCGTGGGGGTGAAGCTGACCGTCTGAGGCATCATCGTGCTGTCCAGGATCATGGTCCCTATCCGGTTCGGGCTGGCGGCCAGGCTCTCCAGCACCGAATAGTCCGCGATCCCACCGGGCGGCCAGGCGATCGGGCCGGTCGCGCGCGCCCCTGTGCCGCCGCCGTCCGTCGTGGCCGATGGCCGCTGCCACTCCCCGAGGATCTTGCTCGCCTCGGAGCGCCCGTCGGCGAACGCGTCGGCCAGCTCGGTGGTCAGGCCGCTGTGAGCGAGCCCGGCGACGTCCACGTCGGCATAGGGCGTGACGAAGAAGTCCTGCCGGCCGGCGGCGGACCGGACCCCTTGCAGCCAGGCACGGGCCGCCGCACTGGCCGGGCGCGGAGACCCGCCGGAGCAGGTAGCGGTCCCGCCCACCCGGTAGCGGCCTGTCATCACGTTCGCGTCATTCAGCAGGGCCGGGTCGATGGCCCAGGTGAGGTCGGCGCTGCGGGCGAGGGAGGAACTGCCCACGGACAGCAGGTCGTTCAGCCGCCCGCCGCTGGCCAGGCTGGCCGCGAGGCTGTCGTTGATCAGCGACGGGCAGGCCGCCTGATGCGGGACGTCGACGAGCGGCCAGACCCATGCGAGGCTCAACGGCTTCACGTTGCGGGACGCGGACTTGCCGGGCCAGTACGGCAGGAACGTGCGCGCCGCGTCCACCGGCGCCCCGAACTGCCACAGCTGCGCCGCCAGCGGGTAGACGCCGAACGTGGTCATCCCCACCTGTTTCGCCCGCAGGGTCAGCGACCACGACCTGGTCGAGTGCGCGGGAAGGGCGGTGGGCAGCGTCAGCTGGGAGTTGGTGGGCGAATCCACGACGCCTCCCGCTGGCGCGGTGAGATAGCTGTCCATCGCACCCCGGCTCGTCAGCCGGACGCTGGAGGAATAAAGCTGGATCATGAGCTCGGCGGCGGGGGTGCCCGTCGCGTTGGTGACGGTGCCGGAGACCGTCACCTTGGCGTTGCGTGTGGCGATCGCCGGGTTCACCGACGTGATCGCGACCGACATCGGCGGCACCACAGCGCGCGCCTTGCCGGGCTGGCCGGGGTCGCCGGGCCGGGCGGGCCCGCTGCCGGACGCGGCGGCGGGAGCCGCGGCGAGCACGGCCATGGCTACCCCCCCGGCCAGCGCCAAGAGCCTGACGCCGGCGCCGTGCCCGGATCGAGCCGGGCGCCGGCGACCGGGTGTGCGGCACTGACGCGGCATGCCGAAATGCTATTGCGGCCGGCCGGGTGTGGGGGCCGCCAGGGCGCTTCCGGCCGGCTCGACGCCGTGCCAGGCGCCGCCCAGGGGGCGGACCCACACGGCCGGGAACACCCGCCGGAGACACGCGACAGGTCCAAGAGACCCCTTGGTGACCTGGGGTCGGCTTTTCCTGGGACGTCCCGACCCCCTACCCTCGATGCCCGTGCCGGATTCCCACGACCTGACCCCGGAGCAGCGCCGGGCAGCGGCCGCCTTGCTGCGCGAGGCCGCGGCGCCCGTGGCCGGCCTCGCGCGCCTGTTCACCCGCCGCGGCCACGAACTCGCCCTGGTCGGCGGCTCCGTCCGGGACGTCTTCCTCGGGCGCGGCCCCGGTGACCTCGACCTGGCGACCGACGCCCGGCCCGAGCAGGTGCTCCAGATCGTCGAGGGCTGGGCGGACAAGGTGTGGGAGACCGGGATCGGTTTCGGCACCGTGGGGCTCCGCAAGGGCAGCACGATCTGTGAGATCACCACCTACCGCAGCGAGCACTACCGGGCCGATTCGCGCAAGCCCAAGGTGGCCTACGGGACGTCGCTTGCCGGAGACCTGTCGCGGCGCGACTTCACCGTCAACGCGATGGCCGCCACGCTGCCCTCGCTGGAACTGGCCGACCCGTTCGGCGGGCTGGCCGACCTGAGGAACAAGGCGCTGCGCACACCGGGGCTGCCGGAGGCCTCGTTCACCGACGACCCGCTGCGGATCATGCGCGCCGCACGATTCACCGCGCAGCTCGGTTTCACCGTGACCGCCGAGGTGCGCGGCGCGATGACGGCACTGGCCGCCCGGCTGGCCGTGGTGTCGGCCGAACGGGTCGGGGATGAGCTCGGCAAGCTCATGCTGGCACCGGGCCGCGGCCCGGTGCGCGGGATCGCGCTGCTGGTGGACACCGAGGTGGCCGAGCAGGTGCTCCCGGAGGTTCCCAGGCTCCGGCTTGAGGCCGACGAGCATTTCCGGCACAAGGACGTCTACCAGCACACGCTGACCGTGCTGGAGCGTGCCATCGCCCTGGAGCCCCGGTACGGGCTGGAACCCGACCTCGTGCTCAGGCTGGCCGCGTTGCTGCACGACATCGGCAAGCCGAAGACCCGCCGCCTGCTGCCGGACGGCCGGGTGGCGTTCCACCACCACGAGGTGGTGGGCGCCGCGATGGCCCGCACCCGGCTCAGCCAGCTGCGCTTCCCCTCGGCCGTGGTGGACGACGTGGCCACGCTGGTCGCCCTCCACCTGCGATTCCACGGATACAACGAGGGCGGCTGGACCGACTCGGCGGTGCGGCGCTACGTCCGCGACGCCGGCCCGCTGCTCACCCGCCTGCACGCGCTCACCCGGGCCGACTGCACGACCCGGAACAGGCAGAAGGCGGCACGGCTGGCCCGTGCCTACGACGAACTGGAGGAACGCATCGCGTTCCTGGCGGAGCGGGAAGAGCTGGAGAAGATCCGCCCGGATCTGGACGGGAACCAGATCATGGAGGTCCTCGGCGT
>DAITAE010000428.1:0-4403 GCA_036824445.1 Streptosporangiaceae bacterium
CCGGCGCGGCTCAGCGCCGCAGCCAGAGCGTGACGAGGATGCCGTGGAATCGGTGTTCGGCAGCCCGGCGGCCGGCACACCGGTGATGGCCACTTCGCCCCTGGCCGGACTCGACCTGCCACTCAAGGTGCTGGTGTGGGACGACGCGGGGCAGACCAAGGTCTCCTATTACGCCCCTGCCGAGCTCGCCGCCCGCCACCGGCTCGGCCCCGGCCTGGCCGGAAACCTTGCGGCCATCGGCACGCTCACCGACGCCCTCGTCGCCCCGTAGGTGCCGCGAACGCCGCCGCGTCGCCTGTGCGAAGCTTGCTGTCACACGAACGCAAAGGAGCGCACGGACATGACCGCGCCGCCTGAGCCGCAGCCGGTGCTGAACCCGCTGACCCGCGCGGCGATCTTCCTGGTGGTGGCGGTCGGCGAGGGCGGCGAGCCAACGGCCAGGGACCTGCTCGGCGATCTCGCCGCGCTGCAGCGGTCGGTCGGGTTCCGGGCCCCGGAAGACACGCTGGCCTGCGTCGCCGGGGTGGGATCGCGGGCCTGGGACCGGCTGTTCGCCGGGCCGCGGCCGGCCGAACTGCACCCCTTCCGTGAGCTGACCGGGTCCCGGCACCGGGCGGTGGCTACCGCTGGTGACCTGGTATTCCACATCCGGGCCGAGCAGATGGGCCTGTGTTTCGAGCTCGCCACGCACGTCATGGAGCGGCTCGCCGGGGCGGTCACCGTGTGCGACGAGGTGCACGGGTTCCGGTACTTCGACGACCGCGACCTGCTCGGCTTCGTCGACGGGACTGAGAATCCCACCGGGCAGGCGGGCATGGCGGCGGCCATCGCCGACGCCGGGGATCCCGGCTTCGCCGGCGGCAGCTACCTCATCATCCAGAAGTACGTGCATGACATGGGCGCGTGGAACGCGCTGACGGTCGAGGAGCAGGAGAGGGTGATCGGCCGCACGAAGCTGGACGATATCGAGCTTCCGGACGACGTCAAGCCGTCCAACTCGCACGTGGCCGTGAACACGATCACCGAGCCCGACGGCACTGAGCGGCAGATCGTGCGGGCCAACATGCCGTTCGGCTCGGTGGGTGACGGGGAGTTCGGCACGTACTACGCCGCCTACAGCGCCACGCCCAGCGTCACTGAGCGGATGCTGGAGCGCATGTTCATCGGCGATCCGCCGGGCAACTACGACCGGATACTCGACTTCTCCACCGCCGTCACCGGCAACCTCTTCTTCGCGCCATCGGCCGACTTCCTCGACGACCTGCCGGCCCTGCCGGACCGGCCGGCCCCGGCCATGACTTCTTCCCCATCCACGCCCGCCTCCGCACCGGCGGCCGACGGCTCGCTGGGCATCGGTGGCCTGAAAAGGAGCAGCCAGCAATGAACAACCTGCACCGCGAGCTCGCCCCCATCTCCGAATCCGCGTGGGCCAGCATCGAGGAGGAGGCCCGCCGGACCTTCAAGATCAACCTGGCGGGCCGCCGGGTGGTGGACGTCGAGGGACCGGGGGGTCTCACGCTGGCCGCCGTGGGCACCGGTCACCTCGGCGACACTGAGGCGGCCGGGCAGGGAGTGACCGCCCGCGTGCGCCGCTCCATGCCGCTGGTCGAGCTGCGCGCGCCGTTCACGCTGAGCCGGCAGGACATCGACGACGTGGAACGGGGGGCCCAGGATTCTGACTGGCAGCCGGTGAAGGACGCGGCCAGGTGGATCGCCTTTGCCGAGGACCGGGCGGTGTTCGAGGGCCACTCCACGGCGGGGATCCGGGGCATCAGGGAAAGCTCATCGAACCCCCGCCTGACGCTGCCGGCCGAGGCCGAGAACTATCCCGATGTCGTCAGCCAGGCCGTCACCTCACTACGAGAGGCCGGGGTCGCCGGGCCGTACTCGCTGCTGCTGAGCGCCGCGGCCTACACCGCCGTCAACGAGACGTCAGACGACGGCTACCCCGTCCGGCGGCATCTTGACCAGGTGATCGACGGGGAGATCGTCTGGGCTCCCGCCATCGACGGGGCGTTCGTGGTGTCGGCCCGCGGCGGTGACTACCAGCTGACACTGGGCCAGGATCTGTCCATCGGCTACCTGTCCCACGATGCCGCCAGCGTCGAACTGTACTTCCAGGAGACCATGACGTTCCTGGTGTACACCGACGAGGCGGCGGTTGCGGTCAGCCGAGCCCGGCGTAGCCGGAGTTAGGAACCGACGCTTTTGCCCCAGTCGATGGTCGCCGTCTTGGCCACGTCGGGGTGGCGCTGCAGCCAGCCGCGGGCGAACGGGCACAACGGCACCAGCGTCAGGCCCTCGCGCGCCGCGCGGTCGACCGCCGCCGCCACCAGGGCGCCGCCGATGCCGCGGCCCTCGAGTTCAACGGGCACCTCGGTATGGATTAGGACGAGCCGGTTCCCGACGCGCCGGTACAGGAGTTCGGCGAGGCTGCCGTCGGCCCCGAGTTCGAAGCGGGACGCGGCCTGGTTATCGGTGACCTGCCGGGGCTCGCTCATTGGACCATCGTCGCATCTGGGCCCGGACACTGGTTCACGCTGTTTGCGCCAGATCCCCGGGGCGCAGGCGGAATTCCTGCAGGCGCAGGTCGTGGTACTTCTCCGTCTCGCCGACCCACTCCATGCCCATGCGCCGTACCATCTCCATCGCGCGCGTGTTGGCCGGCCGCACGAGCGCGATGACCTGTTCGATTCCCTGCCCGAACGCCCACCGCGCCAGCGCCAGCCCGGCCTCGGTGGCGTACCCGTGGCCCCACGCCTCCCGGTGAAGCTGCCAGCCGACCTCGAATTCCTCGTCCGGTGACAGCGGCAGCAGGGTCGCCCCGCCGATCACGCGCCCGTCCTGGCGAAGCTCGATCGCCCACCGGCCGGCTGGCGTGATCATGCGCGCGTCCTCGGCGACCCACTGCTCCAGCACCACGCGCATGGCCGCCAGGTCATTGATCCTGTCCATCGCCGGGGTCAGCCATCGTGCGACCTCGGCATCGCCGTAGGCGCCCAGCGCCGCGCCGGCATCGTCGATGCTCCACGGACGAAGGGCAAGGCGCTCCGTGACCAGTCTGTGAGCCATGGGGCTCACGATAACCATGATCTGGGCAGCCACCGCAACCGCCCGCTGATCGGCCGGCCGCTTCCGGCTCCACCCACCACCGGCCGGCCCCGCTTACCGTGCCCGGCGCCTCAGTCCCGGGTGCGGAGGCCGACCGCCTCGGCCTTCTTGCGGCGTTTCTCCAGCTGCCGCGTGTCGCGGAGCTCGACGTACGGCTCCTGGCCCAGCGGGACACCGCCACCTGCCGCCGCGCGGCCACGCTCGAGCTCGGCGTTGAACTCGGCACCGAAGAGGATCGCGATGTTAGTGATCCACAGCCAGACCAGGAAGACGATCAGGCCGGCGATGGTGCCGTAGGTCGCGCCGTAGTGGGCAAAGTTCGCCAGGTAGAGCGCGAACAAGCCGGAGGCGATAAGCCACACGACGACCGCGATGAGCCCGCCCGGGCTGACCCACTGGAATCCCCGTTTCGCGTTGGGCGCGGCCCAGTACAGGATCGAGATCATCAGGCTGACGATGATCAGCAGCACCGGCCACTTCGCGATGTTCCAGACGGTGATGGCGGTCGAGCCGATGCCCAGCACGTCGCCCACGTGCCTGGCCAGTCCACCGGAGACGACGACCATGAGGGCGGACGCCACGAGCAGCACGGCGATCAGCACCGTGACGCCGATACGGACCGGTGTGGTCTTCCAGAACGGCCTGCCCTCGGGCACGTCATAGACGACGTTGGCGGCCCGCATGAAGGCCGAGATGTAGCCCGACGCCGACCACAGCGCCAGGACCAGGCCCACGATCGCGGCGAAGCCCGCGGCCGTCTGGCCGTTCTGCAGGTTGGTCGTCACGGGCTTGATGATCTGCTGGACGTTGCTCGGGACGGCCTGGGTCAGGTTGTCGACCAGCGGCTTGGTGCGGGTGCCGAGCAGGCCCAGCAGGGACGCCACGACGAGCAGGCCGGGGAAGATCGACAGCACCGCGTAGTACGTCAGCGCAGCGGCGCGGTCCGTCAGCTGGTCGTCGACGAATTCGGGCAGCGTCCGCTTGGCCGCCGCCAGCCACGAGCCGCCGCTCATCTCGGTCGGCCCGCTCGGGACCTCACGTTCGGCCCGGTCATTGGGCTGCGTGCTGCCGTGTCCGGGGCTGCCCCGCACCGGCCTGCCCGGTTCGGGCTGCCCGGCCGGTGCCGGCCCGCGCGCATCCGCCATGGCGCCCCCTTTCGCTGCTCAGCCGTCCTGGCTGGACCCGGCCAGCTTGCGTCCGCCTTGCACGGCGCTGCGCTCGACGGCGGCCTTGACCGCAGCGAAGACCGCACCCTGCAGCGCCGCAGCAGGAAGCACCTCTCGCCAGCTTCG
>DAITAE010000429.1:0-4397 GCA_036824445.1 Streptosporangiaceae bacterium
CGTCCAGCATCCGGTCGTCCCAGCGCAGCGGCGAGTTGCAGTTGATCAGCGAGATGGTGGCGGGCGTCTGCTCGATCTTCTCTCTGCCCTTTCCATCGCCGCCGCCGAACAGGATCGACGTCATGGCGATGGTGTCGGCGGCGTTCGGGCCGGAGACCACGTTGCCCATGTAGATCTTGTCGGTGACGGTCTGCAGCGCGTAGATCATGTCGAGGTGGCGGGAGTCCAGCGGCGCGTCGTTCGGCTCGCAGATCACCCCGCCCGCCGAATCCAGCTCGGGGAACGACTGCGCCAGCATGGACAGCCGCCGGAAGTCGTCGAGCGTGGCGTCCCTGCGCACCTCGCCCTCGCGGACGAACGGGCAGCCATAGACGCTGCTGAACACCATGTGGTCGCCGCCGATGTGCACGTTGTTCGCCGGATTGCGGGCCTGCACATCGAACTCGCGGGGCGCCTTGGCGACCTGCTCGAGCACGAACTCGGGATCGAGCCGCACCACGTCGTCGTCCACCTGCTGCCCGGCCTTGCGGAACAGCTCCACCGCCTCCGGCTTGGCGAACTGTATCCCGATCTCAGAAACGATTCGCCGCCAGCCGCGGTCCAGGACCTCGATCGCGTCGGCGGAGAGGATCTCATACCGCGGCATCGTGTTAACGAACATCGCCACCCACTCCTCTCATGGCCTCCCTCGCGGTGCGTCGCGCCGGAGGCAAGCTGACCAGCACGTCGCTTGGCCGCGCCGGAGGCGCGCCGGCGCGCGCTTGACCGTCCCAGGGCCCGATCGTAGGATCACATAGTAGAACACGGTTCTGTAATATGGAACTAGTGATGGCGCTCAGGCGAGCGGGCACGGCCCCGGGAGCCGGGCGGGAGACACAGGCGGGAAGCATAGTGACCAGTCCCAGCGGCACGCAGGCGGTCGACCGGGCGGCCAGGCTCCTGACCGAGGTCGTGCACTCCCCCGGCTCGGTGACCTTCACGGAGCTGGCGGCCGCCACCGGCCTGGCCAAGAGCACGACCTCCCGGCTCCTGCTGGCGCTGGAGCGCAACGGGCTGGTGCGGCGCGACGACCACGGCCGGTTCCGGCCCGGCGAGGTGTTCGTCAGGTTCGCCTGGCGTGGCGGCGCCGAAGCCGGGCTGGCCGAGCTGGCCCAGCCGTTCCTCGAGCGCGTCGGCGCGCAGACCGGCGAGACGATCAACCTCGGCGTCGAGCGGGACGGCATGATCGAGCAGATCGCCCAGGTCGACAGCGTGTACGTGATCGGCGTCGGCAACTGGCTGGGGCGCCCGGTTCCGCTGCACTGCACCGCGCTGGGCAAGGTGCTGCTCGCGTACGATGCGGCATCGCTGCCGGCCGGCCGCCTGGAGCGCCCGACCGAGCGGACCATCACCAGCCGAGCCGAGCTGCAGGCCGACCTCGCGACGGTCCGGGAGCTTGGCTACGCGATCACCGACTCCGAGCTGGAGCCGGGGCTGGTGGCGGTGGCCGCGCCGGTCCGCCGCGACGGCGGCACCGTGGTCGCGGCGCTGTCGGTATCCGGACCCGCTCACCGGCTCACCCCGGCCAGGCTGCCGGGCGTGGCAGCCCAGTGTGTGGCACAGGCCAGCGCGCTGTCCT
Organism: Streptosporangiaceae bacterium; assembly: GCA_036824445.1. Taxonomy (GTDB): domain Bacteria; phylum Actinomycetota; class Actinomycetes; order Streptosporangiales; family Streptosporangiaceae; genus UBA9676. The sequence continues at coordinate 1,619 of DAITAE010000429.1, forward strand.
GCGTCCTCGGCCACCGGCCAGGGGAGCCACCGCACGCCGCTGGTGGGCAAGCACAGAGAGAAGGTGCCGCTTGACAACGGAGGAGCTACTCCGGCAGCTCTACGACGACACGCTCGTCGGCAACGGGCCGGCCGTGCTTGAGCTGACCAACACCGGGCTGGCCATGGGGCTGGGTCCCGAAACGCTGCTGTACGAGGCGCTGATCCCCGCGCTGGAGGAGGTCGGCGCCCGGTTCGAGCGCGGCGACTTCTTCGTCCCCGAGATGCTCATCGCGGGCAAGGCCATGGCCGGCGCGCTCGAAATCCTGCGCCCACTGCTGGCCGAGACCGGCGTGGCCTCGATCGGCACCGTCGTCATGGGCACCGTCAAGGGCGACGTCCACGACATCGGCAAGAACCTCGTCAACATCATGTTCGAGGGCGCCGGGTTCCAGGTCATCGACCTTGGGGTGCAGGTCGCCCCCGAAAAGTTCGTCGACGCGGTGCGCGAGCACCAGCCCGACATCGTCGGCTTCTCGGCCTTCCTCACCACCACCATGCCGATGTTCAAGGCGAACATCAACGCGCTGACCAAGTCGGGCCTGCGCGAGCAGGTGATCGTCATGGTCGGCGGCGCCCCGGTCACCCAGGAGTACGCCGACGTGGTGGGCGCCGACGGGTACGCGGCCGACGCGTCGGCCGCGGTGGTCCGGGCCAAGGAACTGCTGGAGCGGCGCCGCGCCGCCTTGCCGGCGTAGCGGGCCGGGATGCGCACCGTCCTGTCGTCCGCCAGCCGGGAGGCCGTGATCGGCCCCGGAGAGCCGTTCTGCATTATCGGGGAGCGGATCAACCCCACCGGTCGCAAGATCTTCCAGCAGCAGCTGCGCGACGGCGATCTGTCCCGGGTGGAGATCGACGTAGCCGACCAGGCGGCCGGCGGAGCCATGGTGCTCGACGTCAACATGGGCGCGCCGCTGGTGGACGAGACCGAGCTCATGGTCCGGGCGGTCAAGCTCATCCAGGGCGTCACCGACCTGCCGCTGTGCCTCGACTCTTCCATCGTCGAGGTGCTCGACGCAGGGCTCGCCGCCTATGAGGGCAAGGCCCTGGTCAACTCGGTCACCGCCGAGGACGAGCGGCTGGAGGCGATCCTGCCGCTGGTCGCCAGGCACGGCGCGGCGGTCATCGCCCTCCCCAACGACGAGGAGGAGATCCCCGAGGATCCGCGGCGCCGGGTCGAGCTGGCACGCAAGGTCATCGACGTGGCGACCGGCCGGTACGGCATCGCCATCGAGGACATCGTCATCGACCCGCTCGCCATGCCGGTCGGCGCGGACACGACGCTGGGGCTCAAGACGCTCGAGACGATCGCGGCGCTGCGCGAGGAGTTCGGCGTGAACATGACGCTGGGTGCGTCCAACGTCTCGTTCGGCATGCCGGACCGGCACACCATCGGTGCCGCGTTCCTGCCGATGGCGATCTCGGCGGGCCTGACCAGCGCCATCATGGACGCCCGGTCGCCGCAGATCGTGCGCTCGGTCAAGGCGGCCGACCTGCTGCTCGACCGGGACGCGTGGGGCGCGGCCTGGATCGCGGCCCACCGTGCCCAGCGGGCCGGGCAGGCACAGCAGGCCGCGACGTGAGCGGCACCCGCGGCGCCCAAGTCGACCGGGACGGTGCCCGCGGTGGCGGTGCACGGCCCGGCCCGGATGTGGCCGACGTGACGGACCCCGGCGCGCCCGCGGGCCCGGTCCGCGTCGACCTCGTTTTCGAGCCCGGCGCGCGCCGGGTGCGGGTGCCGCATGGGGTGACGATGTTCGACGCCGCCAGCTGGAACGGCATCGCCATCGACTCGACCTGCGGCGGCCACGGCACCTGCAAGAAGTGCAAGGTCAAGGTGCTCGATCGACCGGCGGAGCCGTCGGAGCTGGACGTACGGGCGTTCACCCACGAAGAGCTGCGCGGCGGCTGGCGGCTCGCCTGCCGGGCGCTGGCCGTCACCGACACCACGGTGGAGGTGCCGCCGCTGGTCACCCGGCCGAAGGCAGCGACCGTCGGGGTCGGCCGCCAGGTGATCCTGCGACCGGCCGTGCAGAAGCGCTACCTGGAGCTGGCAGAGCCCTCCCTGGCGGATCAGGCGACCGACCTCGAACGTGTGCTGGCCGCCATGGACGACCTCGAACTGCGGGTGGATCTGCCGGTGCTCCGCTCGCTGGGCAGGGTGCTGCGCACGGCCGACTACAAGGTCACCGCGGTCGTCGTGGACGACGTGCTGATCGCGGTGGAGCCTGGGGACACCTCGGCGCGGCGGTTCGGCATCGCGTACGACCTGGGCACCACCACGGTCGTCGCCACGCTGCTCGACCTGTCCACCGGCACCCCCGTCGCGGTGGACTCGGTGCTCAACGCGCAGCAGCCGTTCGGCGCCGACGTCATCACCCGGATCAGCGCCACCATGCTGGACCCGGCCGCCCTGGGCCGGCTGACCGGGCTCGCCCAGCAGACCCTCGCCGAGCTGGCCGCGGCCGTCTGCGAGCGAGGCGGGGCGGACCCGGCCGAGGTCTACGAGGTAGCCCTGGCCGGCAACGCGACCATGACCCACCTGGCGCTCGGCATCGACCCGGAACCACTCGGGGTGGCGCCATTCATCATGTCCACCCGCCTGTACCCCGAGGTGCTCGCCGCCGAACTCGGCATCGGCGTGCACCCGCGCGCCCGCGCGGTGGTCTTCCCCGCCTTCGGCGCCTACGTCGGCGGCGACATCACCGCGGGCCTGCTCGCCTCGGGCATGGACCGCGACT
>DAITAE010000430.1:0-4391 GCA_036824445.1 Streptosporangiaceae bacterium
AAGGAGATGCTGCCGGTCGTCGACACGCCCACCATCCAGTACGTGGTGGAGGAGGCGGTCGCCGCCGGGCTCGGCGACATCCTGCTCGTCACAGGTCGCGGTAAGGGGGCCATCGAAGACCACTTCGACAGCGCTCCCGAGCTTGAGGAAGCGCTCGAAGCCAAGGGCGACACCGCCGGGCTGGAACTCATACGGAAGTCCAACGAGCTGGCCGCGATCCACTACATCCGGCAGGGCGCGCCGAAAGGCCTCGGCCACGCCGTGCTCTGCGCGGCGGAGCACGTCGGTGACGAGCCGTTCGCTGTGCTACTCGGCGATGACTTCATACATCCCAGGGATCCGCTGCTGCGGCGTCTGCTGGAGGTCCGTGAGCGCCACGGAGGCAGCGTGGTCACGTTGATGGAGGTCGGCAGGGACCAGATCTCGCTCTACGGCGCCGCCGCGATCGAGCCGACCGGCGAGGACGACGTGGTCCGGGTGACCGACATGGTCGAGAAGCCGGCTCCCGACGACGCCCCCAGCAACCAGGTCATCATCGGGCGCTACGTGTGCGATCCGGCAATATTCGACGTCCTGCGGCGCACACCGCCTGGCAGAGGCGGCGAGATCCAGGTCACCGACGCGCTCAAGACCCTGGCCCAGATGCCGTCCGCCGACGGCGGCGGGGTGCACGGGGTCTTGTTCCGGGGCCGCCGCTTCGACACCGGCAACCGCGTCGACTATCTGCGCACCATCGTCCAGTTCGCCTGCGAGCGGCCGGACGTGGCCGCAGAGTTCGTGCCCTGGCTGCGCAAGTACCTCGACAACCTCGGATGAGCACCGACCTGGTGCCGGTGGAGGCACATCTCGCGGACGTCCTCGCGGCGGTCCGCCCCATGATTCCCGTGCAGCTCGGGCTCGAGGAGGCTGAAGGCGGGGTCCTCACCGAGGACGCAGCGGCCCTGTGCCCGCTGCCACCCTTCGACAACTCCGCGATGGACGGCTACGCGGTCCGTGCCAGCGACGTCGCGGCGGCGGCGGTCGGCGCGCCGGTCGTCCTGCCGGTGGCCGGCCAGGTCCCGGCCGGCGACACCCGTACCCTCACGCTCGCTCCCGGCACCTCTGCCCGGATCATGACCGGCGCGCTGCTGCCCGCCGGCGCCGACGCGGTCGTGCCGGTGGAGTGGACCGACGGAGGCACCGAGCGGGTCGCGATCAGTCAGCCCGCCCCGGTCGGCCATGCGATCAGGCGGAGCGGCGACGATGTGGCCGAGGGCGACGTGATGGTGGCGGCGGGCACGCCACTCGGCCCTGCGCAGATCGGGCTGCTCGCCGCGGGCGGCCACGAGTTGGTACGTGTCCGCCCCCGGCCCCTGGCGGCCGTGGTCGCCACCGGCGACGAGCTCACCGACCCGGGAAGCCCGCTGAAGCCGGGCCGGATCTGGGACTCCAACAGCTACATGCTGGCAGCTGCGGTGCGCCAGGCCGGCGGGCGGGCGCGCCGGCACCGCGTGAAGGACGATCTCGTCACGGTGGTCACCGCGCTCGAAGAACTCAGCGCGTCGGCCGACCTGCTGATCACCAGCGGCGGCGTCAGCATGGGCGGCGAGCACGATGCGGTCAAGGCGGCGCTGACGGGGTACGCCGACGTGACGTTCCGCAAGGTCGCCATGCAGCCCGGCATGCCGCAGGGCTTCGGCGTCTTCGGCCCGGACCGGACACCGGTCTTCACCCTGCCCGGCAACCCGGTCAGCACGTTCGTCTCCTTCCAGCTGTTCGTCCGGCCCGTCCTGCAGGCCCTGCAGGGACTGCCCCCGGTGCCATTGCCGACCAGGCAGGCGATCCTGGCCGGTGCAGTGCGCTCGCCCGAGGGCAGGCGGTCCTTCCTGCGTGGCGTGCTCGATGCCGAGGCCGGCAGAGTCGTGCCGCTGATCGGCCAGGCCTCCCACCAGCTAGGCGTCCTGGCCCGGGCCAACGCGCTGATCGTGGTCACGGAGCAGACGGTCCGGATGGAGGAGGGCGAACAGGTCGACGTAGTGTCGCTGCCATGACACAGCCCGGCCGGCTCACCCACACCGACGATTCCGGGCACGCCCGGATGGTCGACGTCTCGGCCAAGGACGTGACCGCGCGTGAGGCCCGGGCGTCCGGGCGTGTCCTGCTGTCGGCGGAGGCCATCGCCGCGCTGCGGGCCGGGCAGGTCCCCAAGGGCGACGCGCTCGCGGTGGCGCGGATCGCCGGAATCCAGGCCGCAAAACGCACCCCGGACCTGGTGCCGCTGTGCCATCCGATCGCGATCCATGCCGTCACGGTCGATCTCCAGGTCACGGAGAATGCTGTGGAGATCGCAACGACGGTCCGCACCGCGGACCGAACCGGCGTCGAGATGGAGGCGCTGACCTCGGTCACCGTCGCCGCGCTCGCGCTGATCGACATGGTGAAGGCGATCGACCCGGCCGCGGTGATCACCGATGTCAGGGTCGAGGAGAAGACTGGCGGCAAGACCGGCACCTGGCGCCGGCCGTGACCGGGTCAGAATCGGGATCAGTTCAGTTCTCTGCCCTCCCAGAGGCAGAAGACTGAACTGGCGAACAACGAAGCAGGAGGCGCGGTGCGGGCGCTTGCGGTGACGGTGTCCAACCGGGCCGCCGCCGGTGTCTACGAAGACCGGTCCGGGCCGGTCCTCGTCAGGCTGCTGGCCGAGGCGGGCTTCTCCGTGGACGGGCCGCTGGTGGTGCCGGACGGAGAGCCGGTCGAGGCCGCGCTGCGGGAGGCGGTCACGGCGGGCTACGACGTCGTGGTGACCACGGGCGGCACCGGGCTGACCCCAGGTGATCTCACCCCGGAAATGACCCGCCGGGTACTGGACCGGGAGATTCCTGGCATCGCCGAGGCGATCAGGGCGGGTGGGGCCGCCGCCGGGGTCCCGGCCGCGATCCTGTCCCGCGGGCTCGCGGGGCTGGCCGGCGCCGTCCTCATTGTCAACCTGCCCGGTTCCACCGGCGGGGTGCGGGACGGGATGGCGGTGCTCGGCCCGGTGCTCAGCCACGCGATCGACCAGGCTCGCGGCGGCGACCACCCGCGCCCGGACGGCCCGGGCGCCGGCTAGGGCGCGCAGGCGGATCCCCAGCCTGCCGCGCGGACCGGGCGGCGGCCCGTGTGGTGCGACAACGGTCGCGGGCAACCTTTCGTTATGCATCGGGATTGGGGGCGCGCCGGTGACGCCGGGCAGCATGGCACGGACGGGCGGTGACGCCGGGCGGCCCGTTCGATCCCGTCACGGCGTGGCGCCCGGCCTGGGGGCAGGGAATGATGATCCTGTGGGACACATGCGCGGCTGGCCGGTATCGATCACCGAGCCTTCGTTGCTGGACGCGCCTGTCGGCCTGCGGCCGGTGCGGGTCCGGGACGCCCGGGCGTGGCGTGACTCCCGCGTGCGCAACGCCGCCTGGCTGCGCCCGTGGGAACCGACCAACCCGGAGACGCCGCTGTACCGGTCCGGGCTCGGCCCTTACATCACGATGGCCCGCACCATGCGCCGCGAGGCCCGGCAGGGGCTGGCGCTGCCATGGGTGGTCACCTACGGCGGGAGGTTCACCGGGCAGCTGACCGTCGGGAGCATCATCTGGGGATCGGCGCGCTCGGCGCAGGTGGGCTACTGGATCGACGAGGCCGTGGCCGGGCGGGGGGTGACCCCCACCGCGCTCGCGATGGCCGTCGACCACTGCTTCATGGTGGTCGGGCTGCACCGGGTCGAAGCCAGCATCCGGCCGGAGAACCAGGCAAGCCGGCGGGTGGTGGAGAAGCTGGGGTTCCGGGAGGAAGGTTTGCGCCGCCGCTACCTGCACATCGACGGCTCCTGGCGGGACCACCTGTGTTATGCGCTGACGGTGGAGGATGTGCGCGGCGGCCTCCTGGCCCGCTGGCGCGGCACGCTGTCGGCGCAGCGTTCGCGCACCGCGAGCTGAGTTCCCGGGCACGCCGGGCCGCTGTTGCTGCACTCGCACGCGGGGATCCGCGCCAACAGAGGACAAAGAGAGCGGCACATCTTGCCATCCCCGGCAACCGATCTCACGACACACCGGGCCGAGTGCTCGTCATCGCCCGCGCCGGCCCCTACCGTGCGTGACGTGAGCATGCCCGCGTCAATGGCACTGACGCCTGCTGGGCAGGCCGGTCACGGGTGCCATGAACCCGGGCACGAGGTGTGACGTTGAGCAGCGCGATTCTCTACCTCGCGATCGTCGGCATCTGGGCCATGGTGCTCGTGCCGCGATGGCTGCGCCCTCCGCGCGCCTCCGGGACGCTGGAGAGCAACCTCGCCGAGCCGTTGGACGCGGGCATGCAGGAGGACCTGGCCGGGGAGGAGGACGGCGAGGAAGACCTCCCCATCCACGGCGGCCAGGTGGCCG
>DAITAE010000431.1:0-4366 GCA_036824445.1 Streptosporangiaceae bacterium
CGCAAGACCGCCACGTTGACAGACCTCTCAGCTCGGGGATTACCTTGGTAGCGATGCCTCAGCACAGGATGTTCCTTGTGCTGGTCGTGTTCGTTTTCGTCCTGAGCATGACCAGCTGTGGCAGCTCGAGGCCGGCCACGTCGCCGACCAAAGCCCAGAACGCAACCGAGCACGCGGAGCCCGCGCGCGCCACACCGTCGGCCGCCGCGAAAATGGTCTGCGCGCGCGAAGCCCAAAACGAGCTCGCTGCGGTAGTCGGCGTCCGCACGACTCAGCCCGTCGTCCCGACCTGGACTGACCACATCTACTCCTGCCGGTACACGTACAACAAGGCCGTCATGGTGCTCTCCGTCAAGGAGCTGTCCAACAAGACCGAAACGGACGGCTACTTCACGTCGCTTAAGCATCGGCTCGGCCAGGCCCAGGACCTTGGTGAGAGCGCCTTCACCACCAAGAACCGCTCGCTCGTTGTCCGCAAGGACTACAAAGTCCTGCTCGTCGACATCTCCGGACTGCCCGGTCGGTTCGGTGACCCGCCGTACAGCCGGGGCAAGATCGCGATCAAGGTCGGTGCAACGATTATGAACTGCTGGACAGGCGACTGATCACACCACCCGGCGACGCCCCGGGCGCGCGGCGGACAGGCGCGGTGGCCCGCCTTGGCCGACACCGGCCGCAGGCTGGCCGCTTGGCGGTGGTCATCTGGCCAGCAGTCAGCCCCCGGCATCGGACTGAGCGCGTGCTCCGAGCTGGGCTAGAGCATGAGGATAAGCATGTAGCCCATGGTGATGCTCATTGCGAGCTTGCCGCATGCGGCGAGCTTGGGTGCGAGCACCGGCCCGCCGGCCTGCCCCCTGTGCTGGATCTGCACGGCGGCTGGCGTGCTGGGGGCAGGGCCCGCGTCGTGACGGGGCGCAGCGGCCGGGACCGCTGCCGGTCGATGGTCTTTTTGGTCCCGGCCCGTGCCAGCTGCGGCGGTTTTGGCCCGTGCCAGCGTTGTCAGCCGATCGGTGGTCCACACGACGTAGCCGACCATGAACAGGGCGAGGACAGCTGCGAGTGCCGGGAAACTGGTTGCCGGGCCGCCAGAGGCGCCCATGCCAGGCATTGCCATTCCCGCTCCCGGGTGGGGTGGCTGCGAGCCGTGCACCGGCAAGAGCATGTAGAGCATGGCGGCGCATTCGATCAGATGTGGCACTGGGAAACGGCACCGCGAGCTGCCGCAAGCGCCCACGCGCCGAAGGCGCACAGCGTGCCAGCCGAACCATGCCGCCCCGATGCCGAAAACAACCGCCCACACGTTATGGGGCAGCACGCTGAGCCGAGGCACGAGCATTCCCGCCATCGCAACGCCCATGACGGCGTGCAGTGCGTCGGCGTCGAACTCGGTCGCCCGTCCCCGCAGGCTGCCGAAGGCCAGCCGGCTAGCGGAATAGGCGCCGGTAAGGATCATGACGGCCGCGAAGGTGCCTGCGAGCCAGGATGGACCGGCCACGTCAGTGTCCTCGCGGCAGCCCGCGATGGCGCGGAGGATGCCTGCCCGGCCTGGCTGGGGTGCTATGACTCCGGGCGCCGGCGGCGTTGGCGGTGCCCGGGGGACAATTCCCGGGGCCGCCCGGTGGAGCCTGGGGTTCACGGAGGCACATGACGGCACGAGGTTAATGGCACGGCTTCGTCCTGGGCAAGTGGGAAAGCTATCCGTGCAGCCGCTGTGGGCATTATAGAAACCCCGTCGGGGTATTGCCTGAACCCCGGGGTGGTATGTGGTAAACCCGGCCAGGGTATTGGAGCGGCAATATCAGCGCAAAAAGGCTGCTTTGCGTTGCGGGGGCTTTCGGTGATAGGTAGATTTCCGGTGCGGCGGCACCTGCCGGTGCTTGCCGGTGCCAGCAGCTGGACCCGCCCAGCCCGCCTCGTGTGCTGGGTCAGTGGCGCCTGCGGGCGGCTGGCCGGGTCCGGGCTGGAAGGCAGGGCGCATGTCTGGGATGAACTCGGGGGTCAACGTCAACGACCCCGTGGTGATCGCGGCGTTCAAGTCGGCGCTGTTGCATCAGGGACTCATCGCGCTGCTGATCTTCGGGCTGCTTGGGCTGGCGTGGATCACCGTGCGGGCCTGGTGGCCCGCAGCAGCCCACGGCGACGAGCAGACGGGGCCGGGCAGTTCGCCGGCGGCCGCGGTGCCCGAGCCTGCCTGGCGGCAGGTGCTGCGGGTCGGCTTTGGCCTGCTGTGGGTCGTCGACGGGATCTTGCAGGCTCAGCCGAAGATGGCGATCGGGCTTCCGTCGCAGGTCATCCAGCCCTCGGCGGCAAGTTCGCCGCACTGGGTGCAGCAGGTGGTGAACTGGGCCGGGACCACCTGGTCCTATCACCCGATGCAGGCAGGGGCCGCAGCGGTGTGGATCCAGGTTGGCATCGGCATCTGGATGCTGGCCGCGCCGCGAGGCGGCTGGTCCCGGCTGGCGGGCCTGGCCGGTGTGGGCTGGGGGCTGGTGGTCTGGGTATTCGGTGAGTCCTTCGGCGGGGTCTTCGCCCCCGGCCTGACCTGGCTGTTCGGTGCGCCGGGCGCGGTGCTGATCTACGTGGTAGCCGGCGCGCTGATCGCGCTCCCCGAGCGGTTGTGGCATGACCCCCGGCTCGGGCAGGCGATCCTCGCCGGCACGGGCCTGTTCCTGATTGTCATGGCAGTGCTGCAAGCCTGGCCGGGACGGGGCTTCTGGCAGGGGATCTCGCACGGGCAGCCCGGCACCCTGGCTGGCATGACCCGCGACATGGCACAGACACCGCAGCCGGGCTGGCTGTCCGCCTGGGTCAGGGCCTTCACCGGCTTCGATGAGGCGCATGGGTTCGCGGTGAACCTGTTCGCTGTGGTGGCGCTCGCGTTGATCGGTGCCGCCTTCCTGACCGGCCGACGGCGGCTGGTCCGCCCGGCGGTCGCCGCGTTCACGGTGCTGTGCCTGGCGGACTGGGTGCTGATCGAGGACTTCGGCTTCTTCGGCGGCCTGGGCACCGACCCCAACAGCATGATCCCGTTCGCTCTCCTGGCCGTCACCGGGTACCTCGCCCTGACCCCGGGGACGGCGGCCGCGGCGGAGACGGCTGGCCCGGCGCTGCCCGCGGCGGGCTGGCGGGACCGCGTCCGGCCGGCCTCGCTGCGGCGCAGCGCGGCGGCGGCGAGCTTCGGTACGGTCGTCTCCGTCGGCGCGCTCGGGCTGATCATCCTTGGCGCGGCGCCGATGGCCGCCGCTCAGGCCAGCCCGAACGCCGACCCGATCCTCGCCCAGGCCATCGCCGGGTCGTCCGTACCGCTGAACTTCCCCGCCAAGGAGTTTCGGCTCACCGACCAGCATGGCCGGACGGTGAGCCTGGCGAGCCTGCGCGGCAAGGTGGTACTGCTCACCTTCCTTGACCCGGTGTGCACGAGTGACTGCCCGCTGATTGCGCAGGAGTTCCGCACCGCTGGCCAGCTCCTCGGCGCCGCCGCGGCCAAGGTGGAACTGGTCGCGATCGTCACCAACCCCCTCTACCACCAGGTCTCCGACACCCAGGCGTTCGACCGCCAGGAGCACCTGGGCCAGGTGCCGAACTGGCTGTACCTGACCGGCAGCGTCCCGCAGCTCCGGCAGGTGTGGAAGGACTATGGAGTCAGCGCCGAGATCCTGCCCGCCGGCTCCATGATCGGCCACCAGGACCTGGCCTACGTCATCGACCAGGCGGGGCACGTCCGCCAAGAGCTCAATACCGATCCCGGGCCCGGAACCACCGCCACGAAGTCCTCGTTCGCGGTCCTGCTCGCCGACGCCGCCAGGCAAGCGCTGAGGTCCTCATGAGCCGCCGCAGGCAGGCGTGCCTGCTGTTGATCGCGATGGCGGTACTGAGCGCAGGCTGCGGCTCCGCGGCCCGGCAGCCCGCCGCGCCGGCCGGCCCAGCGCAGCCGCCGTCCCTGGCCACCTCACTGGTCACGGCCTCTGGGACGTGGGCGGTCGCGGTGATGGGCGGCTCAGCGGCCAGCCACAACAACTTCTGGCAGCTGTTCGTCCGCCCCGCCGGAACCGGCAGGTGGCGCCTGGCCACCCCGCCCGGGGTGGCCAGCAACGGCGGCCTGGTGGTCGCCAGCCTCGGCGCGGGCTCGGTGGTGGCCGGATTCCGGCCCAGCCAGGAGCTGTCCTTCTCCCCGCTCGCCACCACCCACGATAACGGCGCCGCCTGGACACCCGGTCTGCTCGACGCCGCGCTGGCCGATGTCCCCGACGCCCTGGCCGCCGCCCCAGGCAGCGGCCGCCTGCTCGCGCTGCTCACCAGCGGCGGGGCCGAGCTGTCCGGCCCCGGCGAGACAGCCTGGACGAGACTGGCAACCCGCCGGGCGCTT
>DAITAE010000432.1:0-4351 GCA_036824445.1 Streptosporangiaceae bacterium
ACGTGGACGCGGTCGTCGGCGAGATCGAAGCGTTCCTGACCGGCGAGCGGCACGGGGCGAGCATGGACCGGATCCTTTCGACCGTCCTGTTCACCGACATCGTCGGCTCGACCCCGCGGCTGGCCGAAGTCGGCGACGCCCACTGGGCGGCTCTCCTCGCCCGGCACGACCATCTCGCGCGCTGAGAGATCGAATGGCACCGGGGCCGTCATATCGACTCGGCCGGGGACGGCCTGCTGGCGACCTTCGACGGACCCGCCCGGGCCGTCACGCCGAGCACCTGGCCGGGTGCCCGTGCCGGCCGCGAAGATGACCAGCCGTTGCGCCGCTGGAGGACATGTGCGTACGTCGCGCTGGCCTATGGCATCGAGTTGATCCCCGCGGTGGGACCTTCACAGCAAGAGCGTGGCCAGTCAGCCCCGCCGGTTTTCGCGGCGTTCCTTGCGGCGTCTGTGGCGACGTATCACGCCCAGCCCGAACCACACCAATGCCCCGAACACCGCGATCACGATGGTGTAGAGCCACAACGGCCAGATAAAGCTCCAGAACAGGAAGTCTATCTTGATACGCATCCGATTCTGGATGACGAATATGACCAGTACCGCCAAGCCGATGAGCGAGACGATCGCCCCGCCGCCCAGTCGCCGACTCGCTTGCTGCGTTTGCTGTGCTTCACCCTGTTGGGTCATCACACTCTCCTACAGACTGGCCGGGTGGTGTACGGGCATTCGATCGTGAGCTTGTCATTGCGCTTCCCCCCGGGGCCCTAGGCGAAGTCTGGTCGACCTGCAGACCCAAGCTGCCCGGATCTATGATCCCAGGCTAGGCCGGATCGGCCCATCCGCAAGGGACCATGCTCCCGCCACCCCCCCGGTGGCGGCGCGTCAGCGCGTAGTCGCACTGACGCCCGAGAGGCCGAACCCGACCCCTGCTTGCAAAGCGACGTATACGCCCCTTGTGGCGGCACTTACCTGGCCAGGCAGTTGTCCGTGGGTGACCGTGAGGTACCGCTACGGAACCCTGCTAATGGCACGTTAATGGCACGACGATCATCACGGTCAGCCTCAAGCTTGCTTGCGCTGGGCGTGCACCTCTCGCGTCACTTGCCGCCGGATACCCTTCGGATCGGCGCCGAGCCGGGCCAGGACCCGGCGGCACAGCCCTCAGCCTCCGCGCCTGGGCGGGCCCCACCAGTGGCGGCGTTGCGGCTGCTGTCACTGGCTCGGCGTGGCGCCCGGGCCGGGCGAAAATATGACCAGCCGTTGCCCCCAGCGCCGGCGCAGCTGATGAAGCGGGTCCCCGTGCAGGCCGCGCGCCAGCCAGCTGCCGCCCTGCCTGCACGTCGCCAAGATCACCTCGTCATAGTCGTGACGGCGGGTCTCGACACGCACCGCCTTCACCAGTTCCTCGTCGCTGGTCAGACCGCTTGCCCGGTAGCCGATGGCCTTCAGACGCCGCACGGCCAGGTTCATGCGATGCTCGGCGTCAGCATGGACACCGTGGCCCGGCTGGGGACCTGTAGGGTACTTGGCTGGGGCACTTTGGCCGTGGGCGGTCGCAGCGCCCAGGAGCAACTCCAGCGGGGACAGCTTCACCTGGCGGCCGGCCACAACCGACAGCACCACGACTTCACCCCGCTCCTGTTCTGGCCGCGCGGCCAGATAGTTGATCGGCCCTAGGTCAAGTTCCTCACTCAGGCCCAGCAGATCCATGTCCAGCACTAGCAGGCACCGCCGCATGGGCATCACCCCCAAAGGCTGCTCGCAGCCCAGCCCCGCCGCTGTCGGCCGACTCCGTTCCGTGTGGTGCTCGTCATTTGGTGCCGATGATGCAGGCATACGTCAACGAGTTGCAGAAGCCGTGGAGACCATGTGGAGAAGAAGCAGACGGCTCCTTGATGGCCAAACGGCGCCCTGGAGGATCCCCGGCTTGGCCTGGCCTTTCGACGGAGCCGGTGACGGTGGAGCTAAGGGGACTCGAACCACTGACCCCCTGCTTGCATTAGGAGGTGGACGCGACCGACAGACCTGCGGCTGCACAGGTCAAGGGCACTGCTCTTTGCTCCGTGAATGACCGTGAATCGCCGTGGGTGACCCTCCTTACGGGCACGCGGCGGGCACGACTGAGGTCCTGGTGCACTCGCCACCTGGGTGGCCGACGACACTATCCCAGAGAGCTGCCGCTCCAGCTGGCAATCAGTCCGCATCGAGGATTGGGAACTGTTCGAACGTGCCTGGTGCGAAGTAGCCCACATCGTGAACATGGTCAACTGTGGGGTACGGGCGCGGCCGCAGCGACAGCGGCCCATCGCCAGCCCGGCGTGCACGAAGTCGTCAGGTCGTTGTGATCTCCGGCTGCTGGCAGGGTTTCCCAAGCCGCTGCTAAGCGGGCGGCTGTTTCCAGCCGTGCCTGGCACAGGCATGGGACAGCCGCTGGTAGAACCAGACGGTCTCGTATCCGTCGGTGGCCCCCCGCGGATGGAGTAGCCACACGGCCAGATCGACGTAGGCCGTCCCGGCGTTGCGCAGGTCCGGCCAGCGCGAGCCGGCGACCGCGGCGCGGATCTTCGCGTAGTCGGCCGCGGAGACGTCTTGCGTGGCCAGCGGGTACGCGCAGGCAACGAGGCCGCTGTCGGCCGCTTCGCTGGGCTGGCCGGTGCTCGCGCGGTCCGATGAGCTGCTCGTGCCAAGGACGGGTGAGCCGGCCGGCGCGGCGGCACCGCAGCCTGTGCCCAGCAAGATCACCGCCAGAACGCAAAGAGCGGTGAACGCCGCTAGGCCGTGGGGCTTGACCGTGTTCATCGACGGCCTCCCTCCTGCCCCTTGGGGTGCTTTGGGGAAATCGAAGCCCCCCTCCGGGCTGGTGGGAATGGGTCGATCGGCGTATTTTCCGGAAGAGAGTGATCAGGATGCGCGCAGACCGCCGCGAGGCGCTGCTGGACTTCCTGCTGGAGGCGGTCGCGGACGAGGGCACGACGCCGTTTCCGGCGGATGTCCTCGCTGGCCTGCGCAGGGTGGCCCGGTGCGAGGCGGTCAGCTACTGGGAGTGGGGCCCGCTGGAGGAGCTGGAGTTCTCGCTGGCCGCCGATGACCCGGAGCCGATCTTGGCGGTCTGGCGCGCATACCCGCAGGTCAGGCAGGACGATCCACTCCCCGGAGGGGAGTGGCGGGGGAGCCCGCTGCCCAACCGCGAGTGGCTCGGGCGGGCTCTGGCGATCTCCGATTTCATCAGCGATCGCGAGTTCCGCAGCGGGGGGCTCTACGCCGAGGTCTGCAAGCCGCTTGGCGTGCGGGCGGTGATGAAGGTGTTCTTGCCAACCGGCGGGGCGACCGGCGCGTCGTTGGTGTTCGACACCACCCGGAGCAGGTTCGCCGAGACCGACCGCCTCACCGTCGCGCGCCTTGTCCCGCACCTGGCACAGCTGCGGCGCAACGCACACGCGCGCAGGACCTATCCGGCGCTCATCGACTCCACCGCGGCGGCCCGGCTCAGGCTCCTGCGCCTTTCGCCACGCGAACGGGTCGTCCTCGCCCGGGCCGCAGCAGGCGAGACGAACGCCGCGATCGCCCAGGCGCTGTTCGTCAGCCCCGGGACCGTCCGCAAGCACCTTGAACACATCTACGACAAGCTCGAAGTCCGCACCCGGACACAAGCGGCCGCGATCTACACCCAAGAGCGAGTAGTCACACAAAGCACGGGCCTGGACACCCCAGGAACGCGCAAACACACTCAGAACCGGCCTCAGACCGGGTGAATCTGAGGGAATCGACCCCTGACTCCCTCGATGCGAGCTCCTGGCGTCAAGGTCGTTCACCGTCGTTAGGGCCAGCTCGTCATGGGCAAGCCCAAGTCGGAGGCTCGCGCCCGCAAGATCATGCTCCCCGAGCTGGGACATCCCGGGCCAAGACAGCCAGCCCGGTCCCAGCCATCCCGCCACGGAGCGTCAGAGGGTCCGGGTTCTCAGTCCTCCCCGTCTTTCCCGCAGGCGCTAAACCCTGGCGAGCGGGTGCCGGGTCTAGGTTCGGCGAAGCCGATCGCATGCGACGCGACCGCAGGGAGCGACCTAGACGCGGCGGCCGGGAGCGGGACAATGGATCGCCGGGAAGATGGCACAGTCCAGCCCCGGTTGCGTCGCCAAGCTAGCCTGCCTGATCAGTGGTGACCAGCGTCGCGGCCCGGCGCGCGTCGGCCGGGGCCCCCAAGGCCAGAGGCCGACGCTAGTGCCGGGCCAGCGGCGCCGCAGGCGCCGCCTTGATCTAAGTACAGCTTTATTCGGCAACGCAGACGTTGATGCTGCTGTCCTGTCCCGGTAGATGCTTGACACTCCGGTCCCACCAGATGCGTTACATAT
>DAITAE010000433.1:0-2932 GCA_036824445.1 Streptosporangiaceae bacterium
CCCGAGAATGGGCCGAACGTCTCTACAACATCCGCCGGTGGACACCCATGCCCAGCGGCGGCCACTTCCCAGCCGCCGAGGAACCGGGCCTGCTCGGCCGCGACATCGCAGCCTTCTTCGACGACCTGGGCGCGGCGGCCGAGCTGGCGTCCGGCCGCTGAGGCGCGCCAGGTCCAGGACCGCGGGATCGTCATGCAGAACGAAACTGGCGTCCGCGGCCAGGATCATCCCTTTCAGCTCGAAGGTAAGCCGGTGCGGGCGCCCAGATCTCGCGGATCCGGGCGCCCGCACTACCGCTATCCGGCGGTCGGCCGTGGCGGCTGGCTGCGCGCTTTAGCCATTTGCCCCGCAGACGGGCCAGGCGCCGATGCCCTGGCTGGCCAGCACCCGCTGGGCGACGGCGATCTGCTGGGCGGCGGAGGCCTGGGCGGCGGAGGCAGCATACTGGCCGCCGCCGTTGCCCAGCCAGGTCTGCTGGGTGAACTGCAGCCCGCCGTAGAACCCGTTGCCGGTGCTGGCGCTCCAGTTGCCGCCCGACTCACACGCCGCGATCGCCGACCAGTTCACCCCGCCCGACGCTGCCGGGGCAGCGGCAGGTGCCGCGGCCGGGGCGCCCGGCGCAGCAGGTGCCGCGGCTGGGGCCGGGGCGGGAGCCGGCGGCGGGGCGGGGACCGCGGCCAGTGCGGCCCGGGAAAGCCACGGCCGCACACTGTGCCAGTCGCTCAGCCGCAGCCGCTGCCCCACCTTGATCATGCCCGGGTTGGGCACGGCGTGCCGGTTGACCCACCACAGCGCCGGCCACGCGGCCGCGCGGCCGTATTCGTGGCGAGCGATGTCCGACAGCGTGTCGCCCGGCCGGACCGTGTAGTGCGCCGGGCCGTGCTTGGCCGCCGCGGGGTGCAGTGAAATCGTCACCGCGATCAGTGCCTTCGCAAGCCCGACAGCTGGAATACTGAACATGTCGGGGTTCCTCCTAAGGTTGTCCGACACAAGGTCCCGGCCGCGTGCTGCGAACACCTGGCCGGGACCGCCTTTTAGCTAGCGCGCGATGCCCGTGAAGCCCACCTCCTGCCCCCGCGTGGGGGTCTCATGCGATATCACCGGGTTTCCTCCCTTGGCTCACGCTTCGCTAGCCACCCAGTGATCATAAGCACAAGATGTTCCGGCGCAGGTACCAGAAAGGCGGAAATGCCGCCGGCGTGGCCCGAATTCCGCTACACATGTGCCTAGGCAGAATTTGGTTCATGATGAGGTCTGTGTTTCTTCTGGTGCTCAGCGGGTTATTGTTCCGGGACGCGCACCATGAGGCCACTTTTGCACCAACTACACCACCGGACAGCGGGTCAGCTGGCCAGTAGCTCATCCAGGCGCTGGGTTATGGGCCATGCGCCGTCGGAGCTGTTGGAGATCACGGTGTGGGTGACGGCCGACCTTGGGTCGTGCACGCTCCGGAACGAGACACCGGCGTCGAGTCCCTCGAGTATCACCGTGCTGTCGTGCCTGCCGAGCCAGAAGCCGAGGCCGTAGCGCATCGACTGCGCGGGGACGTCGCTACTGGGGCGCACCATTTCGGCGACCCATCCGGCGGGCACGATCCGGCCAGTGAACAGCGACCGCCAGAACGCGGTGATATCGGCGGCGGTGGAGTAGATTCCGCCGTCCCCGCTGCCCACGACCGGCAGGTGAAACACGTTCGTCCGCGACGTGCCCTCGATGGGCAGATAGCCAAGCGCGGTACGGCCCGGGAGTTCGTCGGAGCGCAGGAACGCCGTGTCGCGCATGCCCGCGGGCGCACACACCCGTTCGTGCACCAGCCGCGGAAACGGAACCCCGCTGACGCGCTCGGCGATCAGCGCCAGGACGACGTACCCGCCGTTGCAGTAGGAGAAGCGTTCGCCCGCCGGGAACTTGGCCGGATGCCCGCCGAGCACGGCCAGGTACCGCTCGGTGTCCGCAAGGTCTTGAGCGGGCACCGGGAGCACGTAGCCGGTGACCTGGACGCCGGACTCCTCGTCGAGGTAGTCACCGATGCCGGACCGGTGCGCCAGCAGGTGCTCGACCGTCACGTCATCGCCGATGAGCGGCAGATCCCGGCCCAGCACCGACCGCGCGGCCGTGGCCAGTCCCAGCGCACCGTCGCTGATCAAGCTGACGACGGCGAGCGCGGTCAGCCCTTTCGTCCCGCTGGCGATCGCGAACCGGGTGTCGAGGGTGTTCGGTACCTGCTGGGCACGGTGAGCCAGGCCGTACGCCTTGCCGAACTCGTTCTCGCCGCCGCGGTCCACCGACACCACACCGGCGAACCCGCTCCGTTCAGCGAGCGAGTCGATCGCCTCCGCCCAGGGCAGCATCCCCGGACAGTACAGCCCCAGCGTGGCGGTGGCCAGGCCCGCCACCCGCGGTGCACCGCCCACGGCTCGCCGCGCACACGGACCCGGCGCCGTGGGCCGGCCGTAGACTCGCGACGTGTATTCGACCCAGGCCTCCCGGCACATAAGGGCCCCGCGTTCGGCCGTCTACCGGGCGCTTCTCGATGCGGGCGCGATCGCGCAGTGGCGGGTGCCGGCCGGCATGAGCAGCCACGTGCACGAGTTCGATGCCCGCGAGGGCGGCTCGTTCCGGGTCTCGCTCACCTACGACGCGCCGACCGGGACCGGCAAGTCCGCATCGCGCACCGACACCTACCGTGGCCACTTTGTAAGGCTCGTTCCGGATGAGCAAGTGGTCGAGGCGTTCGAGTTCGAGACGGCCGATCCTGATCTTCGCGGCGAGATGACGATGACCACGACGCTGACCGACGCGGACGGTGGCACCGATGTCCTCGTGGTGCACGAGGGAGTTCCCGACAAGGTGCCCCCCGCCGACAACGAGACGGGCACGCGGATGGCACTGGCCAAGCTCGCCAAGCTCACCGAGGCGAACTAGCCGGCGG
>DAITAE010000433.1:3032-4348 GCA_036824445.1 Streptosporangiaceae bacterium
TTCCTCTGACTCGGGTGGGCCACCGATGACGTGTGTGTGGGCGCGGCACACCTCAGTCAGGGCATCAAGGTGGTGGGCACAGCTCACCTGCTGTGCCGGGTAGGCGCACAGCAATGAGAACGGGTACTGGCCGCCCAGCTCATTCCACATCGCCTCGACCTCGATGGCGGCGCTGACCAGGCCGGCATCCCACAGCAGCGAGACCATCTCGCCGAAGACCCGAACCGGCTTCCCGGCCGCGGCGGCTTGCCGGAGCTGAGGGCTGATCGCCAGCCAGAAACCAGCGGGGTCCGGCCTGTCGGCGACCATGAAGCCGCGTATCGTCTCGCCCGCGTCCAGCGTCAGGTAGGAGCCGCGCTGGCGGGCGGCCGCCAGGTCGGCGCCGGTGTCGGCCAGGCGCTCTTCGAAGGCCCGGTGGTGCCCGGGCGTGGCGACGACGATTGCCACGCCACGCTCCTGGGCGGCCGGGAGAAGGTATTCGCTTACCTGCCCGACGAGCTCCTGCTCGTCCCGGTAGAACACAACGACATGGTCGCCGCGGCCAGTATCGAGGACCTCGGTCCCGGTAGCCACAGCATCCCCCGTCCTGGCGCGAATCGGAATCCAGGCCCCATACTACGCGGCAGCCGTGCCCACCCCTTGGGCGCATCCGCACCGCGAAAGCGGCTACAGTCAGCTACTCGGTGTGTGACCTGCATGGATAGCATGTGCTCGTGGCCCTGACACATAACCGCGACGACACCTGTACGGCCACCGTGGCAGGCGCGCCAGATGCGCAGTGGCTGCGGGCCGCGCGGTATGCACGATGGCTGGCTTGGGTGTCCCTGGCCTGGATGACGGCCGAAGGGGTTGTGGGCCTGGTCGCGGGTTTCGCCGCGGGCTCGATCGCGCTGGTGGGCTGGGCGCTGGGCAGCGGGATCGAGGGACTGGCCAGCGTGATCGTCGTCTGGCGCTTCACCGGCTCGCGGACCCTCTCGCCGACATCGGAACGGCGGGCGCAGCAGCTGGTGGCGGTCAGCTTCTGGCTGCTGGCGCCCTACATCGCGGTCGAGGCCATCCGTGACCTGGCGGGGCATCATCCGGCCAGCGCCACGACGCTGGGCATCGCGCTCACGGCGTCGAGTCTGGTCATCATGCCTGTCCTCGGCATCGCCAAGCGCCGTCTCGGCGCACGGCTGAACTCTGGCGCCACCGCCGGTGAGGGCACCCAGAACCTGATGTGCGCCGCCCAGGCCGCCGCGGTCCTCCTCGCGCTGGCTGTCGTCGCCATCTGGCCTGGCGGCTGGCCGATCGACCCCATCATCGCGCTCGGCATC